>NZ_LGEB01000078.1:0-38858 GCF_001279555.1 Micromonospora sp. NRRL B-16802
CCACCACCTCCCAGACCAGAAACGATGGGAGACAGCCTGCCCGACACATCCTCAGAACCAACGGATTACACGATCAACGTTCAAAGACGAGGCACTAGCCCGGTCTGAACCGTCCACTCATCGGGTTAGATCCGGGAGTTACGCGGTCAGCCCAGGGCACCTGACAACGAGGGGCATACACCCTTGCCGAGGGATAGATCCCGCAGACGTCAAGTAACTGCCTTCTGAAGGAAGTCCTACCTGCTGTCCCAGTTCACTCCGAGCACTCTCTTGCGTTTCGGTCCGCGCCGACCTTTCTGAATCGCGGGCCTAGGGGACGTGTGTCGCTGACTGGTCCTGTCAGGTCGTGACGGGTGTCGGGCGAGTTCGATCGGCCTGACAGCCGAGATCTGGATGGTGCATGTCATCCACGGCATGCCCGCCCGGTGGGGACCCTCATCCGGCGAGGTCAATGGTCCGGCACGGCTGGCGCGGCGTACTGACACCGCAACCCTCGCCGAAGCAAGGGAGGAGCGCCCCCACCGGCCCAGTCGAGGCTTCGCTCTGGTCCCCACCGCGGCGGCCCGCAGAAGTCCTGTGGAGCGTCGCTATGCACACAACTCTGTCAGTCCTGTCCGATCTCGCTGCCGCTGCGCCGCAGCCGCTGGCGGCTCCGAAATCGATCAACGAGGTCATCTCGTCGATCACCGCGTGGATCATGGGCATCATCGCGCTGGCCGCGACGATGTTCCTGGTCATCGGTGGCCTGCGTTACATGGCCGCCGGTGGTGACCCGGCCCAGGTCGAGCAGGCGAAGGGCAACTTCAAGTCGGCGTTGATCGGCTACGCGTTGGCGGTTCTCTCTCCCGTGATCCTGCAGGTGCTGCAGGGCATCATCGGCGGCTGAGGTCACCGGTCATGGTCGACTGGATGATGGATGGCCTGGTGGAGTGGTTCGCCGAGCGGTTGCAAGACTTGCTCGGCGGGCTCTTGGCCTATCTGACGTCGTCGATGTTCCTGTCGCCGGACGTCACCGTGTTGCCGCAGGTGCAGACCATCGCCGCGAAGAGCGCGCTGGTTGTCAACGCCTGCTACATCCTCGCGCTGGTGACCGCCGGCGTCGTGACGATGACCAGTAGTTCCGTCGAGGTGCGGTACGGCGTGAAGGAACTCGTGCCACGTCTCGTTGTCGGGTTCATCCTGTCGAACGTCGCGGTCCCGCTCTGTGCGGTGCTCATCGAGGTCGCGAACGCGTTGACGGTGGCCATGGTCGGCACTGCGGCGCCGACCACGCAGGCGGTCACGATGGCCCGCACCCACGTGGCTGCCGCGCTCACCGATCCGGCCAACGCCCTCATTGCGCTGGTTATCGGGTTGCTGATCGTCGGGCTGATGTTCGCCCTGGTCACCGGTTGGGTCGTCCGCGTTGCCGTGCTGGTCATCCTGGCTGGGCTCGCCCCGCTCGCGCTGGCCTGCTATTGCCTGCCCTGGACGCAACCCACCGCCGACCTGTGGTGGCGCAGCATGCTGGGCTGCCTCGGCACGGCCGTGCTGCAGGCCATCGCGTTCTCCACCGGCATCCACCTGCTCACCGACCCGCAGGCGAGTATTCCGGTTCTGATCGGCCTGCCGGGCTCGGACGTGTTGAACCTGTTGCTGGTCGCGGTGGTGTTGTGGATGACGGTCAAGATCCCCGCGATGGTGGGCCGCTACGCGACAAGTAAGGGCTCCCCGAACGTCGGCGCGATCATGCTGCGGGCGGTGGTCATCCAGGGCATCACCCGCCGTCTACCGGGCGGCGGGCTCGGGCGTGCCGCCTTGCGAGGTGGGCGATGACGATCGAGGACAGCGCCCCGCGTGCCGTCGTCCCGGCCAACGTCAACGAGCCTGACTGCATCGCGTTCGGGCTGACGTTCCGGCAACTGGGCATCATCGGCGGTGCCGGCCTTGTCGGCCTCGGGGTCTACGACACGTTCGGGCATCTACTGCCGCAGGTGGTGTGGATCGTTGCCGGGGCGCTCGTGTTCGCCGTGGCGGTCGTGGTGGCGCTCGGCCGCCGTGACGGCCTGCCGCTGGACGTGTGGCTGCGGCACGGGTTCGCGCTCAGCAGCAGGCCGCACACTCTCGCCCCGGGTTCAGCTCGGGCCAGCGCGGTCGCGGTCGTGGCCGGCCAGCCGAGCCTTCCGGCGCCGCTGCGTTCCCCGGTCACGGCGATCAGCCCGACCGGAGTCCTGACCAGTGAGGGCAGCGGCAAGGTCCTGATCGCCTGCGGCACCACGAACATCCACCTGCGCACCGGGGGCGAGCAGGGCGCGCTGTTGGAGGGGTTCGGGCGGTTCCTCAACAGTCTGACCGGGCCGGCGCAGATCGTCGTGGCGGCGCAGCGGCACGACCTGACCGTCTACGCGCAAGCAGTCGTCGACCACGCCCCGCGCCTGCCGCACCCGGCGTTGCAGGCCGCCGCCGACGACTACGCCGAATTCCTGCTCGACCTCGACAGCCAGCGCGATCCGTTACGCCGCCAGGTCGTCATCGTCACCGGAGAGCTTGGGGCTGACGCCGGCGTGCGCGCGCTGTCCGGGCTCGGTGTCGAAGCCGCCCCTCTGGACGGGCCGGCTGTCGCCTCCGCGCTGGCCGGTGCGGTCGATCCGTTCTCCCCGCCGGTGCCGGGCCCGCGTGCGGTGCCCGGCGCCCCGATCACCCTGCGGAGCACATCATGAACCTGTGGAAAAGGCCGAAGATCAGTGTCGCGGCTGGCGAGGAGATGCCCTCCCCCGCCGCGTTGTCGGTCACGCCGTGGCACGTGCAGGTCGGCGACGGATACGCCGCGACCTACGTGGTGTGCGGGTATCCGGCCGAGGTCGGCCCCGCCTGGTTGGACCCGCTGCTGTCCTACCCGGCACGGGTCGACGTCTCGGTGCATCTGGACCCGGTGGCGCCGCAACTGGCCGCGCCGATGCTCAAGCGCCAACGCGCCCGCCTCGAATCCTCGCGCCGCCTCGACGCCGACCACGGACGCTTGGGCGATCCGATGGTCGAGGCTGCCGCGGCCGACGCCGCCGACCTCGCCGAACGGGTCGCCCGCGGCGCGGCGAAGCTCTTCGACACCGGCATCTACGTCACCATCCACGCCCGTACCCTCGACGAACTCGCCACCGTCACCGCGGGCGTGAAGGCGGCCGCCGCCAGCGTGCTGCTGGATTTGCAACCGGCCACGTTCCGGCACCACCAGGGCTGGATCTCCACTCTGCCGGTCGGTGTGGACCCGCTGCGGATGCGCCGCATCCTCGACACCACCGCCCTCGCGGCGGCGTTTCCCCTCGCCTCGGCGGACCTCGCCGCCCCGGCCCCCGGCACCGTCGCGGCACCCGAGGGGCTGCTGTATGGGGTCAACACGACCAGCAACGGGGTGGTGATCTGGAACAGGTGGGCGCAGGACAACCACAACTCGGTCGTCCTGGCCCGCTCCGGCGCGGGTAAGTCGTACTTCGTCAAACTGGAGGTGCTCCGCAACCTCTACCAGGGCACGGTCGTGTCCGTCATCGACCCCGAAGACGAGTACGCGCCTCTGGCCGAGCACGTCGGCGGCACGGTCGTGCAGCTCGGCCAGCCCGGCGTCAGGGTCAATCCGCTCGATCTGCCCGCCGACCACCGGGCCGACACCCTCACCCGACGCGGCCTGTACCTGCACACACTGATCGCGGTCATGCTCGGGGCGGCACCGCCGCCGGGCGAGCGCGCCGCGTTGGACCGGGCGATCACCGCCACCTACGCCCGCGCCGGGATCACCGGCGACCCGGCCACCTGGGCCAGGCCTGCGCCGCTGCTGCGGGACCTGGCCGACGTGCTCGCCGCTGACGGCGACCCGGCCGCCGGGCAGCTCGCCGCCCGGCTCGCCCCCTGGACGGTCGGGAACTTCGCCAGCCTGTTCGACGGTCCGACCACGACCGTCCCGGCCGGGCACCTAGTGGTGTGGTCGCTGCGGCACCTGCCCGACGAGCTGCGCACGGTGGGCACGCTGCTGGCGCTCGACTCGATCTGGTCGGGCATCGACACCCCGGCCACGGCCGCCCGCCGGCGGCGACAGCTGGTCGTGGTGGACGAAGCCTGGCTGCTGATGCGCGACGGCGAAGGCAGCAGGTTTCTGTTCCGGATGGCCAAGGCAGCGCGGAAGCGGTCCGCCGGCCTGTGCGTGATCACGCAGGACGCGGCCGACGTGCTGTCGACCGACCTCGGCCTCGCGGTGGTGTCCAACGCCGCCACGCAGGTTCTGATGCGCCAGTCCACGCAGTCCATCGACGCGGTGTCCGAGGCGTTCGGTCTGACCGCCGGGGAGTCGCGGCTGCTGCTGTCGGCGCCGCGCGGCGAGGGACTGCTCGTCGCTGGTCGTAGCCGGATTCCGTTCCGCAGTGTCGGATCGGCGGCCGAGCACAAGCTTGCCGTGACGGGAATCGGGGAGGCCGCATGACATCCACCCCGACCTGGCCCGCCGACGTGGGGCATTGGATCATCGCCCGGCCGTGGCTGGGCTTCATCGCCGCCGCCGCGATCGTCAGCGCGGTGTTCGGCCACGACCGACTGCTCGCCTGGCGGCACCAGCGGTTCACGGCCGGCGCACGGTGGCTGACCGTCGCCGCCCCGCCGGAGGTCACCGCCGAGGCTGCCGCGGCGTTCTGGACCACGCTGGTCGGCGTGCTGACGCCGTCGGTGTGGCAGCAGCGCCTGTTCGGCATCCCGCACGTCGGGTGGGAGTACGTCTGGACCGGCCGGTCCCTGACCATCCGGGTCTGGGTGCCGGGCACGGTGCCGCGCGGCGCGGTCGAGGCCGCCGTCCGGGCGGCCTGGCCCGCGGCCACCCTCACCACCGCGGACGCCGCACCACCGATTCCGCCCACCGTCGCCGAGGAGGTGGGTGGGGCGCACTGGCCGCAGCACACCGACGGGCTGCCGCTGCGCAGCGACCACGACACCGACCCGCTGCGGGCGCTGGTTGCCGCCGGGGCCGAGGTACGCCACCGCGAACACGCGTGCGTGCAGATCCTCGCCCGCCCGGCACCCACCCGCCGCGTCCGCGCGGCCCGCAGGGCCGCGGCGAGCAATCATCGCCACGGGCGGCCTGACCTGGCCACCCGCGCCGTCACCGGCGCGGTGCGGCTGGCCATCGAGCCCCTGCTGTGGTTCCTCGACGCGTTCGCACCCGGCGCGTCGCGGCCCCGCACCCCGGGCCATGCCCCGGTGCGTCCGGTCGAGCGGGACCCGGTGGCCACCGCTGAGGCCCGCACCGTTGTGGACAAGGCCGTGCGGGTGCCGCACTACGAGATCGCGGTCCGGTTCGCCGTCGCGGCTGACGCCGGCACGTCCCCACCAGACCCGCAACGGGACGCGCACGTCCGCTCACGCCTCGGCGGGCTCGGGCACACCATCGCCTCGGCCGCCGCGGTGTACACCGGCCCGAACCGGCTACGCCGGATGAAGATGCCCCACCCGGTGGCCACGCTCGCCGGACGGCAACTACGGCACGGGTTCCTGGCCACCGTCCCGGAACTCGCCGCCCTGGCCGCGCTACCGCAAGACCTCGCCGTCCCGGGCCTGGACCGGGCGCGGGCCAAGGCCGTACCGGCACCCGTGCAGGTGCCCTCCGGCGGGCGCAGCGTGAAGGTGCTAGGCCGCTCGCAGATCGGCCACCACAGCATCGGCCTCCGCGTGACCGACGCCCGCCAGCACGTGCACGTCGTCGGCAAGACCGGCGTCGGCAAGTCCACGCTGCTGCTGAACATGATCCTCGGCGACATCAAGGCCGGGCGCGGGACCGTGGTCATCGACCCACGCGGCGACCTGATCACCGACATCCTCGACCGGTTGCCCGCCTCGTATGCCAAGAAGATCGTGCTCATCGACCCGGACCAGGAGAACCCCGGCTGCTTCAACCCCCTCGATGACGGCGGCGACCCACACCTGGCCGTGGACAACCTCGTCGGCATCTTCGCCAAGATCTTCCAAGGCCAGTGGGGGCCCCGCATGGACGACACCATGCGCGTCGCCTGCCTCACCCTGATGCGCCACGCGAAACCAACCCTGAGCCTGGTCCCGTCGCTGCTGCAGGACCGGGACTTCCGGGCCCGGTTCACCCACGGCCTGGACGACCCGGACGGCCTCGGCGGGTTCTGGCTCTGGTACGACGGCATCAACGAGCAGTTCCGGGGCCAGGTCATCGCACCCGTCCTCGCCAGACTCCGGGCCTTCCTGCTGCGCGACTTCGTGAAATCGGTGATCGGCAACGCCCACTCGTCGTTCGACATGGGCCGGGTCCTCGACGGCGGGGTGCTGCTGTGCCGGCTACCCAAGGGCATCCTCGGCGAGGAGACCAGCCGCATCCTCGGCTCGATGATCGTCGCCCGGGTCTGGCAGGCCGCCATCGCCCGCGCCAGCATCCCCGAAGACCAGCGCAAAGACGCCAACCTCTACATCGATGAGTGCCACAACTTCCTCACGCTGCCCGGCAGCGTCGGGGACATGCTGGCCGAGGCGCGCGGTTTTCGGCTCGGGCTCGTCCTGGCGCACCAGGACCTGGCGCAACTGCCCAACGACATCGCCGCGGCGGTGTCGGCCAACGCGCGCACGAAACTGTTCTTCACCGTCGACCCCGCCGACGCGCGGGACCTGTCCCGCCACACCAAACCCGAGCTGGATGAGCACGACCTCGCCCACCTCGACGTCTACACCGCCGCCGCCCGGCTGCTGGTCGGCAACCGGGAACTACCCGCGTTCACCTTCGTGACCAACCCGCCGGCGCCACCGGTGGGTGAAGCGACCGCGATCCGGCAGGAGTGCGCCGCCGCCCACAGCCGCACCGGTGGCGAGCCGCCGATGCAGCAGCTCGCCCGTACCGCGATGAAGCGGCGCATGACCGACCGCGACCGCTGACCCGGGCCGCGCGTTCGCAGGCTCGGCTGGGCACGGCACCGGGGGCTCGTCTGGGGGTGTCCGCGACACGAGACCCCACACGAGCCCCGCGCACCTGGTCTGTCAGGTGCCTGACCTGCCCCAACCCACCCGACGCCAGGACCGAAACCAAGATCGACTCATCCAGACTCCCTACGGGACTCTCTCTCCAGGGGTATATCCATGCCGCAATCGCAATCGGCCAGCCTCCTTGCCATCTATCCCCACATCACCAACCGGGACCGTCGGCTTCTCCAGCTGCTCGACGACCACCAGGTCCTCACCACCGATCAGATCCACCGCATGCTGTTCCTGGCCCGACGGACCTGTCAGATCCGCCTCGGTGAGCTGGCCGCGCTGGGCCTGCTGGACCGGTTCCGGTTCGCCCGCGCCGGGGGTGGTAGCCATCCGTGGCACTGGACCCTCGGCCACCAGGGGCACCGCTTCCAGGCCGCCGCCCACCGCCGGCCCGAACCCACCGTGCGCACCAGCCGCCAGGCCGTCGACCGGCTCTCGGCCAACCCGAACCTGACCCACCTGCTCATGGCCAACGAATTCTTCGTCCGCCTCACCGTGCACGCCCGCCAACACCCGCAGGCGCGGCTGGACCGGTGGTGGTCCGACACGATGACCACCAGGCAGTTCCGCACCATCACCGCAGACGGGCACGGCCTGTGGAGCGTCGCGGACACCACGGTGGGGTTCTTCCTGGAGGCCGACACCGGCACCGAACCCCTCGGCCGGGTGGTGGCCAAACTCGACCGGTACGCGCAGCTGATCCGCCGCGGCGGCCCCCGCTACCCGGTGCTGTTCTGGCTCGGCAGCGAGCACCGGGAGGAACACCTACACCGGCTCCTGCGCAGCCGCCGCGACAGCGTTCCCCTCGCAACCGCCAACCACGCCACGAACCCCGCCGAAGCGGTCTGGCTTCCTGGCGGCGCTACCGGCCGAGTCCGGCTCACCGAATTGCCCAGCGACCACGGGCAGCCCGTGGCGGACAACCCGAACTACGACGAGAGCGGCTTCGTGCTCTGACAGACCCTGACAAGCTCGCGGCAGATCCTGTCAGCGCAGCTCAGCGGCATAGCCGGCAATCCTGACAGAGCGGGTGCTGTCAGGTCACGACGCTACGGTGCAACCTCTTCTCTCTTTGCTCGCACCGCCGCCCCGTCTTCCCCCTGGACCTGCCTGCGCCAGCGGGATCACCCACAGCCCACCTGACGGTCGGCTCGTGATCCACGCCCCGCGCCCTCGCACGGCAGCTTCCCGGCACAGACGCCGCCGCGACCCGGTGACACCACGCCGCACACCCTCCACGCCCACCCCTGCCCGAAGGGAGCACCCTGCCATGCCCACGCCGCTGTTCGACCAGGTCGTCGTCACCGTCTGCTTCGCCCCCGGCGAAGACGCCGACTGGTTCGCCGCCTCGGAGAAGGTCAACGACCTGCTGCACGCCGACGGCACCCCGGCCCGCCGCTACCACGTCCGCCACCGCCGCCTCATCGGCTGGCTGACCCGCTTCCTCGGCTACTACCTCCTCGACGCCGCCCGCCGCTTCGGCGCGGTCACCATGGCCGCCGGAGGCCGCAAGGGCCGCCTCGACCTCACCGGCACCGCCGCGAAGGCCGCCCACCACGCCGCCCTGCGCTGGCGTACCTGGAACACCCACATCGCCGCGACAACCCGTCCAGCCCACCCGTGGGAGGACTACCTCGCCCAGCACAACGCCGACCCGACCAAGCTCCGCCTGGCCGAGGCCCGCCGACGCTTCGAGCAACAACCACGCGTCCTGGCGATGCTCGCCCACCATCTCGACCCGTACGAACTGTCCGTCTACCAGGCCGGCGAAGCCACCTACGTCGGACTGCACTGGCGCATCGCGCTGATCGGCAACGCACTGATCACCACCGACGGCCGGCTCCTCATCCCGACCAGCGACTCCGTCGCCGACCGAATCCGCTTCCTCAACGAAGCCTGCGCCTACCTACGCAGCCTGCGCTCCAGCGCACGACTGTGCGCCGTCGCCATCGCCTAACTGCCCTACCGCCCGAACGCACCGAGGACCGGTCGCAGCCCCGCTGCGACCGGTCCTCGCCATGCCCACAACCCGACCGTCTGCAAAGGAGACCTCTCGTGTTCCTGACCGATCCCGCGCTACGGCGCATCGCCGCCGACACCAACGACGTCCTGCCCGAACACCTGTGGCGCCACGACACCGCCACCCCCGAACCACTCGGCGACCTCGCCCGCATCCTGCACAAGACCGCCCGCGACTTCACCGACAGCACCACCAGCCTCGACCAGGCCCTCGCCCGGGCGGGTGTGCTCACCGAAACCGCCCGGCAAGGGCTGGCCGCCCGCGCCGACCTGCACATCGCCAGCTACCACCAGACCCTCACCGACGCACTGGTCGCCCGCGAACGGCACACCGTCCTCGGGGCCGCGCTCGTCACCTGCTACCACGCCTGGCACCACCACCGACCGATCGCCGACGGCGACGAGCGGTACCTACTCCTGCGGCGCTGCGACCCGTCGCGAGGCGTCGCGACGCTACGGCGCAGCGACCCGCACACCTGGCTGGTCGTACCCGACGTCGAGGCCGCCGGCGCGTTCGACATCCCCTACCCGGATCGCGTCATCGGCGAGGTCACCGAAACCGAGCACGGGTGGACGCCCACCGCCTACATCGCCCGGCCGCATCAGGCCCCGCTCACCACGGTGTATCCGCTACCCGCCTGCGGTGACCTCGCCTCGGCCTGCCGGTCCCTGCTGCGCTGGTGGCACCTGCGCCACTCCGACACCTGGCGCAACCGCACCCCGAACCAACTCGACCCCACCGAACTCGCCCACCTCGCCAGTTGAAGCCGGGGAAATCATGGCGCACCTCGACACGATCAGCCGCTGGATCACCGCGACGACCGAGCGCACCCTCGACCAACACGCCACCGACCCCGTCCCCGCCGCCGCGCACCTGCCCGAAGCCGCCGCCAACCTGCGCCACCTGCGCACCGAACTGCTACACGCAGTCGACCGGCTGCGCACCCTCCTGATCAACGAAGGCGACCTGAACGGTTCCACCAGCACGGTCGCCGGCCCGGTCGAGACCATCACAGAGCTGGCCCGGGAGTACCGGTACGCCCGCAACTGGATCGACACCCTCATCGGCGACGCGGCACGGGCCGCGTACGCGCAGGCGAACCCGGGCCGGTCGGTGCGGCGGCGCTACGTCAACCCCGGTGACACGGTCCTGGTCGTCCTGCCACACACCGACGCCTGCCGCCGACAGAACCTCGCCGGACACACCACCCCCATCAAGGTCGGCACATCCGACGCCCGGATCCGCCCGCCCGGCAGCGTCAACCCGCTGTATCTCTCCCACGCTGACGCCGGGATCTACCGCGATCCGACCGAGGACCGCCTCTACATCCTCCAGCCCGACGAGGCCGTCCCCGGCCACTGACCGGCCGACGCGGCACCACCCACCGCCACGGCCACCGGGCCGCACCCATCGGCTGCGCACGACGTCACGCGCCTTCGCGCTGACCGTTGCCCGCGACCCGGCGCACCACCCGCCCGGCACGCCCCCGTGCCAGGCGCCCTTCACCAGTTTCCACGGAAGGAAATCCTGATGGATCAGCTGTCGCTGACGCCTGCCACGCAGGCCGTCCTCGACGCCCTGACCGACCTCGGTCAGGGCGACATCAACGAGTTGGCCGACAAGTCCGGCAAGGCCCGCTCGACCACCGACAAGGCGATCAAGACCCTGGCCGACGCCGGTGTCATCGTCGCAGTGGACCCCGACGCCGACCCGGCCGAGGGCACCCCCGCCCGGTGGACCCTCGCCACACCCAGCAACGCCGATGCCCCCTTGCCCGCCGACCCGGCCGACGCGGCCGGCAAGACCGACATCGGCGACCCGGAGCCCGATAACGCGGCCGACCAGCCGCACATGGAGGTAGGCCACCAGCCCACCGATGCGGTGGACGGCGCCTCCGCCGAGAACGACCGACCGGACGACGGCAGTGACGACGCCGTCGACACGCCGGACACCGAGACGGCCGACCAATCGGGCAGCCAGGTCGACAGCGACGACGCGACCGAGTCCGACGGCACCACTGCGGACAACGCCGACCGTGGAAAGGACGAGCAGGCACCGACGGTCGCGGCCGTGCAACCCGCTCGCCCTGGGGACCGCAAGGTCATGGCCATCAAGGGTGTCCTGGCCGACTACGGGGACATCGGCGCCACGCTGGACCTGATTGTCGGCGAGAGCGGTATCAGTCACCCGACCGCCTCGCGGCTGCTGACCGCGATGGAGCAGGCCGACGCCGCCCGCCGGCTGCCCGGCCTGCCGCAGCGGTGGATCGCCGGCCCGACCAAGGCCAGCGAGGTCGACCCGAACCCGCAGCCACCCCGCTGCCCACTGTGCTACCAGGTCATCCGCGGCCTGGCGAACACGCCGAGCGCCACGGCCGCGGTGCTGCCCCTGATCCGGCCGGACGGCACGCTGCACGTCGTCGCGCCGGACGGCGAGACCCACGTCGTCACCCTGCCCCGTCGCACGCCGCCGCGCGCGACGGGCATCACCGCGAGCGTGGGCCGCCGCAGCGACGGGACCGCCAACGCCGACGGCAGCCAGCCGTTCGGCCGGGGCGAGTTGGAGAAGCTGACCCTCGACGTCCTGGCCGCGAACCCGGGCCGGGCGATGAGCCCGCAGGACATCGCCACCGCCATCAGTGCACAACTCGGCCGCGCGGTCAGCTCCGGGGCGGTGCGCAACAACTGCACCAAGGCCGCCGCCGCCGGCCGGATCCTCCTGGCCGCCGACACACCGCTGACCTTCACCTACTCGCCCCAGCCCGACCAGAACCCCACCCCGAGCACCAGCGCGAACCACCCTCGGCAGGACGACAACGACGCCGAGCAGTCCTGACCCGCACCACCCCCAACCCATCGCGGGGGCCGAGCGCGTACGCGCTCGGCCCCCGCGGCATATCGAAGAGGAGAACCCCTGTGCCGCACGAACTTGAGACATTCGCCGACGGAACGACCGCCTTCGCCAGCGCCCGCCTGTCGGCCTGGCATCAGCTGGGCACCGTCACCCAGCACACGATGAAGGCCGAGGAGATCATGGCCGCCGCCCGGCTCGGCGACTGGGGCGTACGGACCATCCGCGCCGTCGGCATCGACATCGTCAACGGCGTCGAGGTGCAGATCCCCGCCGACGACAAGCGCATGACCGTGCGCCGCAACCCCGTCACCGGCGCAACCGAGTACCTGGGCATCGTCGGCACCGACTACACCGTGGTTCAGAACGAGCAGTGCGCCGAGATGCTCGACCGCCTCGTCGACCAGGTCGGCGGCGCCCACTTCGAAACCGCCGGAAGCCTCCGCCGCGGCAAGTCGGTGTTCGTCACGATGAAGCTGCCCACGGCGATGGAGATCGCCGGGGTGGACCGCCTGGACCTCTACCTCATCGGCACCACCTCCCACGACGGCACCGCCGCCCTGCGGGTCGACGCCAGCCCGATCCGAGTCGTCTGCGCCAACACCCAACGCGCCGCCTTCGCCCACTCGGCCGGGCACTACACGTTCCGGCACACCTCCAACGTCAACTCCCAGATCAGCCAGGCCCGTGAAGCGCTGGGCCTGATGTGGACGTACATGCAGACCTTCGAGAAGGCCGCCGAGCGGATGCTCCAGACCGAGCTGACCATGCGCGAGTTCGAGAAGGTCGTCGCCGGGGTGTGGCCGGTCAAGGACAACGCGTCCGAGCAAACCCGCAACAACGCCAAGCAGCGCCTCGGCACCCTCAAGTACCTGATCCGCGAGGCCGACACCCAGAAAGCGATCACCGGCAGCCGGTGGGCCGGCTACCAGGCCATCACCGAGTACCTCGACCACTACCAGCCCGCCAAGAACGAGACCGCCCGCGCCAACCGGGTGCTCACCGGAAACGTCGGCGAGCTGAAGGTGACCGCCTTCGACCTCCTGAAGGTCTGACCGCACCTCGACACCTCGGGGCAGCGGTCCACCGGCCGCTGCCCCGGCCCGCACAGGACGGACACACCCATGGCACAGCCGAGCACCACCGAACGCGGATCAGACCGGACGGGCCTCCCATGATCCGCCACATCCGTCACCCCCGCAACCTTCGACAGTCGGTGTGCGGCCTGCCCGCTGCCGACGTGCAGCGGTGGGAGACCGAAGACCCGCCGCGCGTCGAGTCCACCTGCGAGGACTGCTACACCCTGCTCCCCGAAGCGCGACGACCCGACGACGCCAACCACCCACCCGGAGACCCCACCCTCATCGACACGCTGCGGCGCATCGTCGCCAACCGCCAGCACGCCAAGATCGACGGTGTCCTCGTCGACCTGTGGTCGGCCAGCGTCACTGTCCTCATCTGGGGCAAACTCCGCGACGACAAGCGGCAACAGCTGCTGACCCTGCCGTCACACGAATTGATCCTGCGCTGCATCGCGATCTACACCCGCCTCACTGCAAAGAAGGACCACCAGTGACCGGCCCCCGACCACCCCAGTGGTTCCACTTCGGGCCGTGGGTCTTCTCGATCGACGCCGCGCAAGCGCTGATCGCGGCGTCGCCCCGCGCCACCCAGCCCCTGGACGTGCCGGCGTGGGCCGCCGCGTACGGCCTCGCCTACCTCGACAACGCGTGGGCAACCAGCCTCATCGGCCTGACCAGCACCGCCCTCAACCGGACCTACGCCATGACCACCGACCTGACCCAGTCGCTGATCGTGGCGCAGATCAGCGTCAACAAAGCGCCGCCTGGCCCGCTGCTCATCGACGGGACCCACCGCCTCTACCGGGCCTGGCGCGAACACATACCGCGCCTGCCGGCCTACGTGCTCACCGTCGAGGAAACCCGGCAGGTCCAGGACGACCTGCTCCTCGGACCAGGCGGAACCTCCGCCATCCCGCCGTCGGACCCATGACGGCCTGACACAACCCGATCCCACCGCGTACGCCTCGGAAGCCGCCCCAACGCCGGCAGCGACCGAGGCGTACGCGCATTCACCCCATGCGGAGGAACCCGTGACGCACACGCCACCGTGGCGCAGGGTCTGCGACTGCCGCTGCATCCTTCACCACCGCCAGCCACGCACCACCTATAACGAGTCCGGCTGCGCCTGCACCATCACCTGCGCCACCCAACCGATCACCTTGCTCACCAACCAATGGGGCCGTGCGCTGTTCCTCGACCAGAGCGGCGACCTCTGGCAGGTCCCCGCCATGGCCAACGGCACCTGGGACTGGGACCGCGCCACCGAGATCGACACCCAGGCCGACGTCTACAGCATCGGCCTCGTCATCGACCACCTGCTCCGCCAAGCCGCCAACATCCTCGACGCATTGCCCGACTGACGCGACCGCTCAAGGTGGGCCGCCCTCGTGGGCGGCCCACGACCCTTTTGTGCTTCACGACCAGAGGAGACATCTGCGCACACCGCACCTACCGCAACCCGCCTGCAGCAGGTCCGGATACTTGGGCCGGCCGCCGGTGGCTCTGGACGCCGTGGCCTGCTCAGCCGGGCTGGGCCTCGTGTGGTAAGCCCGCCGCTCGGCGCCAGCGGGTGAATTGGGCTTCGTGTGAACCGGTCGCGGCCGCGACCGCCAGATCCGCTCCGGCGGTCAGTAGAGTCACAGGCCAGGCCAGGCCAGCACGCCGCCCGCGCTGTCGTAAGCAGCCCAGGTCCACGGACCGTCGAAGCGCCACGCACGACCGTCGGCGACGACGTCGACGTCGTCGCCGACCTCTAGGAAGGCGTACGGGCGGAAGAACAGTTCGAGCGTGAACGGAACACCGCCGCCGGGCTCGATGCTCGTGCCCTGCAACTCCGATGCCGCGTCCGGAGCCTCACCTGCGCGCAGAACGAGCAAGCTCGGGCTCGGGCGGGGCAGCCAGCCCGTCTCCTGCGGCGGGTTGTACTCGTCGACGTCGATGACGTGGATGATCCGCGCCGGGATACCGACCCGGCAGGTATCGCCGGGTGTCAGGCGGAGGGAGGGCCGGAAGCGCTCGTTCCCGGGCTTCGCCGTAGAGACACTGCTGCGGTACAGGATGATGCCCTGCGTGCCCATCATCGATCTGCTCCGAGCCGGAGTAACCACGCCGCACCCTGACTCGGCGAGGTGTGCCACATGGCTGGCCTCGGTGTACGAGAGCATCAGAGGAGCCGGTGGTGCGGTCACCACCTCGGTCGAGGATCCAACTGTCGGCCGAAACTACCACCGGACCGGTGTGCGACTCAGTGACGGCACGCCGTTGTACGTCCTTCTCAACTCCGCGGCCGCCCTGGTCGCCGCAGCCCAACCGCGAGATCCTCATCTGATCACCCTGCTGTTCGCCGACGTCCCAGGCGGAGAGATCTATCGCCGAGCAGGGTTGCGGGTCGCCACCGCGGAGGAGCTGGAGCAACCGATCGAAGATCGTTACCTCCAGCTGCTAACCGACGAAGAACGCCGGGACGTCGCCTACCACCGTCCGGGCCGGCTTGGTGACCTGCTGTTCAACTGGTTCGACTGACCTGCCCGTGAACACCTCGCGGCCAGATCCGGACGTCTGATCTTGAGGGGTGCTCACCCAACGAGCCGGCGGCACGCATTCCGCCTGCGTGGTAATCCGGCCTGCTTGAAGACGAGCCCGCAACTCCCGTTCGTCGGGTCCCAGAGCTCGTCGTTGGTCACCAGAGCCCGAACCAGCGCGCGCTGCGGTTCAGTAAGGGGCCGGCTCGTCGCGTATGGCTTGGGGAATGCGAACCGCACCAACGCGCCCCAGCCGTCGTCGAAGCCGGCCCAACTGTCCCGACTGGCCACCTGGCAAGCAGCCGTGGCGATCTCGTCGAAGTCAGCGGCGACGCGGAGCGCCGCGGCGACGAGCGCGAACTGATGCACTCCCGGAGGTGGTGGCTCAGCCAGGGCGGCCAGGATCAGCTCACGACCGCGCGGGTCGTCCTCGTGGAACAGCGCGGCCTGCAGCCGTACCGCCGGGTCCGGGTCGATGAGCCGGTCGCGGAGGTCAACGTCGAGCTGGCCGAGGCAGTGCAGCCACTCCGCCTGCGGCCCGGCGCCTCGTTCCGACCACTCCAGGATGAGCGCCGTCAGTTCCTCCCGCCGATCCGCCAACGGCCGCATCCGAGCGATCGCCACAAGATTCTCCGCGCGGAACAGTGCGCGGTCCGGCGGGGACGCCGTGAGTAGCGGAAGTACCACCGGGTACGCCTGCGCGACGGCATCAGCGAGGTCCGGCAGTATCCCCTCGAAGTGGCGGTCGTCAGACAGGTCGGTCACGCTCACAGCCGCGTCGCCGAGGAACTCCAAAAGCGATTCGACGGTGTCCGGGTGGGCTCGCTCCTCGGCGAGCAGCGCGGTCACGGCCCGAACTGCCGGAGCGGTAGCTGTTTCCGGGAAACCCTGATGCAGCACCGCCATGTCGAGGTGGTCCAGCGCGGCCTGCCGGGTCTCGGCGTCACCGGACTCCAGCGCGGCCAGGTGGCCCGGGGTGTCAACAGCCGGGCCGTACGCGTGCCCGAGCCGACTCCAGTCAACCGTCATCGCCACGTCCTCCGCAGCTCGCCAGCCGACCGGAAGCGGTGTCGGGAACGGTGGCGTCGGTATCCGGTGTCGTCATCGGCAGGGATCAGATCACACGACGGTTTCCCTCGCCGCCCCGTCTCCCGTCGCCTGCTGACGGTCTCGTACTCGTCGGAGCTGAGGTAGCACAGTTCGCGTTGCCTGCGGCGGGTGTTGTACCAGTCGCCGATGCAGGCGAAGATCACGTCCTCGACCTCGTCGCGGGTCCGCCAGCTCGTGAGGTAGACGAGTTCAATCTTCAGCGTTGACCAGTCCTACCGGAGCCGCCACAGTAACCGCGCCCGCTCAGCGGCCACAAATCCGGATACCGGACGGGAGCTGTCGGGACGGTTGCGGGATGGACCGCTTACAGATCCATCGCATAAACCCGAACCTGGCGGCCGGTGTCCGGCTGCACGGTCTCGCGTTTCAGCATCATGCCCAGCTTGACCATCACTCGCGCCGACGCCTCGTTGCCGACCACGTGGATGCTGACCAGCCTCCGCAGTCCGAGCTCGGCACGAGCGTGGGAGACCACGGACTGGGCCGCCTCGGTGGCCAGGCCCCGGCCCCAGTGCGCGCGGCCGAGCCGCCAGCCGATCTCCACGGCCGGCATGATCTCGGGCAGGAAGGTTGGCACCGCCAGCCCGGTGAAACCGGCCAGCTCACCGGTCTCCTTGATCTCCACCGCGTACAGGCCCAAGCCGTGCTCATCCCAGTGCCGCTGATAGGTGGCCAGGCGCTCCGCGGTCGCGGCCCGGTCCAGGGTGCGACCGTCATGGATGTAGCGCATCACCTCGGGCTGTGCGTTTACCGCGGCGAAGCCGTCCAGATCGTTGCTCTGCCAGCGGCGCAACAGCAGCCGCGGAGTTTCCAGGGACGTGGCATCAAGGGAACTGGTCATGTCAGGCACGGGTCTTCGTAGCATTCCGGCGCTCACGGGGCGATGGATTACCCAGCCGGGAAGCTGCCAGTAGCCGACCTACTCTGAAGGGGTGCCGATTCGGTTGGACCAGGTGGGAACGTCAGCAACAGTTGCCGGGACATGCGGGTGCGTGTTGGCATGACCTTCGCCAGCACTCAAGCACGGACATCGGCTATGGGCGGACGCTGTCTCCTGTCATCGAGGGGCCACATGCGTTCCGATGCCGCTACTTCGATGTGCTGGTGAAGTGCTGGGACGTGCGCAGCGCCGGCAACCAGAAGCGATCTGAGCGGCAGGAAGTCTTCGGCTGCGACGACCGGTGCTGCGGAGGTCGATCGCGGTGGCCGTCGCATGACCCAGGCCAACGAGGACGAACACGTCCGCTGGCCACCACGCGGAGGTGCCCAGATCGAGCTGGTCCGGCCCGGCAGCAGGAGGGCGTCGGCCAGCGCGGTGGCGGTTTCGACGATTTACGAGAGTGTGCCGATGCGCAGGCCGTACGGGGTGCAGAGAGCGGACCGGGTGGGCGGGTTGAAACGTGCACGGGGCGGCCTGGCGGGGGGCGGTCAGTTCTCATCCAGGCTGTTTCGCAGCTGGGTGGCGAGTGCGATGGTGTCGTCGTGTGGTTCGGCGTCGAGGTCGGCGAGGGATTTGGTCAGGGCGCGTAGGAGGGTTCGGATGCCGTCGGCGTCGCCGAGGGCGTGTCGGGCGTGCATCGCCTTGACGTAGAGGGCTTCGTTGTATCGGTCGAGTCTGATGGCTTTGGCGAGTAGGTCGGATGCGGCCTGTGGGTTGGTGTCGAGCAGGTCGTCGGCGAGCAGGAGGTGGGCTTCGGTGCCCCACCGGCGGACCGTTTCGCGGTGGGGTTGCAGCCAGTCGTAGTCCTGGCCGTCGGCGAGGGGTGCGGTGTAGAGGTTGCAGGCGGCGGTGAGGAGTTCGCGGCGGCGCGGTCCGGTGGCGATGGTGGCGCTGCGCATCAGGTCGCGCAGGGTCCACACGTCGACGTCCACGGTCGCCGGGTCGAGTAGGTATCGTCCGGCGGATTTGATGACGTAGGCGTTCTTCGTCGCGGCGGTGCCGGCGCGGCCGAGGACGTGCCGCAGGTTCGAGGCGTTGGTGTGGACGCGTTGGTCGGCTTGGCTGATGCGGGCGTCGGGTTCGAGGTATTCGCCGATGTCGCGGGTGCTGGCTCCGTCGGGGTGCACGGCGAGGTAGACCGCGAGTTCTAGGGCTTTGGCGCGCAGCGGTCGGCCTTCTGCGGTGATGCCTTCAATGTGCGGTGTGCCGAGCACGCGCAGCCGCGCCCGCCCTGACAGGGCGTCGGCGGTGGGTTTGACGACGGTCGGGGTAGCAGGATCCGTGGCAGGGACCAGGGTCTCGGTGCGGCTCGAGTGTAGGGGCACGATCGTGACTGGCACCGCGGTTGAGGTGCTGGCGGGCGGTTCGCCGGTCTGTGCCTCGCGGAGCGTGGTCAGGATCTGGAGGGCGGCGGCCGGTTCGAGTACGGGCAGTCGCGGTGGCACTGGTTCGGCGGGCTGCCCGGATAGGAGCGTGGTGTGTCCGTCCGGGGTGACCTCGACGGTGGGTCCGTGGGCCCATTCGCCGAGGAGCAGCGCGGACACGTGCAGGCCTTCGCCCAGGGCGAGGGCGACCTTGGCGCGCATGCGGGCACTGGCTGACGGGGTTCCGGTGACGAGTACGACCGGCGGTAGCGCTTCCTCATCGGGCGCTGTCCGCCGCAACTCGTCCAGGTCGGTCAGGGCGTGCTCATCGAGGATGCGGCTGCGGTGCAGCAGCTGGGACTCGATGACGGTGAGCGCGTCGTTGATGCTGTCGGTGACGTGCAGGCGCGGCCATGGGTTGAGGGTCACCGCGTCCGGTCCGAGCAGCGTGGTCAGGGCAGCGGTGTCGATGACGACCTCGCCGCGGGCGTCGGGGTGGTGCGGGCCGCCGGAGGCCAGCACGGCGACGAGGGCGGCGCGGGCGGCAGCGCGGGCGCCGTCTCCCACGATTCCGGTTCCGCCGCCCGGCAGTAACCCGAGGTCGGGTACGAGAGCGAGCGGCTGGCCGTCGTCGCTGCTCGCATCCGACGGCTCGGGATCATGGGCGGCCACAGCGCGGCGGACCTGGACCACGGTTGGGGGCAGTTCGGTGGGCGGATCATCGTCCGGCTCGGCGGTGAATCGACGGCGGCGTTGGAGCCAAACCATCGCGGCGGCGGCGCTGATGGCGGCGGCGAGCGACCAGGGCAGCCAACCCGAATCCGACAGATCCACACCCTGGTCGTCTGTGGCCGCCGTGGGACTGTTCATGGCGGGCGGCGACGTGGCGGGATTGGAGACCCCCGACGACGGCGCTGGCGACGAAACAGACCCGCTTGGGGCCGCGGACGGCGTGGTGGTGGGAGTGCCGGCCGACAGCGGGGGCGCGGGTGGCGGCACGGCGGGATCGGGCGGGTTCGGTGCGGCGCTCGGCGAGGCGGGTGGTGTCGCGGGCCGGCCTGACCGGGGGGTGGGGGGCGTTGCGGGTGTGGCGGCTCGTGGTGGGCGGGCGTCGGTAGGGAGGCGCAGCTCCCAGCCGGGGTAGATGAGGTCGCAGTCACGCAGGACACCGCCGACTGGGAAGTGGCGGTGTTTGTTCAGGCGGCAGACCTCCGGCCACCGGCCCGCGTCGCCGAGCCATTCCTTCGCGACCTTGGACAAGGTGTCGTGTCGCTCAACCGTGTAGAGGTAGCGCTGGTCGGCGACGTGGATGATGGCGGGCCCACGGGCTGCGGCTTGCCGGGGAACATCGGCACGCTCGGTCGCAGCGGCGGGCGTAGACGGCCGATCTGAGTGTGGTGCGGTGTCGAGGGAGCTGGCGGAGGTGACGGCGAGCGCGGCGGTGCCGGCCAGACCGAACACGAGCCGGTGCAACGGGGCCGGCAGCCTGAGTAGGGGGATGCGCCACCGGGTCACCGCCGCGAGGATCTCGGCGAGCAGGAGCAGTGTGAACACGCCCCACAGCAGCCACATCGCCCAGAGGGCCGCACCGATGAGGAAGTCCGGGGTGAACCGTCCACTGGAGCGCGCGAACCAGTCGGGGATCTGCGACCAGGCCGGCAGCCGGCGCAGCGGGTCCCCACCCGCGGTCCACAGCAGCACCGGAACGGCGACCAGGAAGAAGCCGGCGCCGATGACGCCGCGAACAGCCCCGCCGAGGGACGGTCTCGCACGTCGCGGCGAATCTGAGGGGATGCGGACGGTAGCTCGTGCACCGTACTCGGCGAGTTTGTCGTCTCTGCCCCGGCGCGTCTGCGGCACCTGTCCCCCCGGCGGTTGATCCTCGATCTTTTCGGATACACGAGGGTGAGTGTCTCTGGCTATCCCACCGAGAAGGATTCTCACCATCCGCGTACAACGAGTCACGTTCTGCGGATCATGGTTGACACCCGGTTGCCCTCACCGGCGAGACTGCCCCTCATGCCAAGCGGGGGCACTGTGTTGTCGATCGACCTCAGCTCGTCGGCCATCGCGGCCACTGTCAGCCGCCACGGCCTGAAGATCCCCATCCTCATCGACGGTCGCCTCGTCATGCCGCCCGGCGCCGCGATCGGCCCGGCGGGGGAGATCTACCTCGGCCTCGACGCCACGGCCGCGATGTCGCTGCCGGCCGACCACCGGTTCGTCGGTAACCCGGCTGACCTCCTCGGCCGGCCCACCAACAGTGTCGACGCGGCGCAACCCGACCCGGTGGATCTGCTCGCCACCGTGCTGCGCCACGTCACCCATCACGCTGCCGTCCACACCAACGGGCCGATCACCGCGCTCACCGTCACCGTCCCATCGAGCTGGGGACCACGCCGCTGCGGACACGTCAACGAGGCAGCAACCCGCGCAGGGTTTCCACCCCCGGCCCTGGTCACCGCACCCGCCGCCCTCGCCGCCTACGCCACAATGCTCGGCGGCACCGTGCCGGCAGGCTCCTGCGTGCTGGTCTGCCAGGCAGACCGCGAACCGGCGACCCTCACCGTCCTGCAGACCGCTACCGACGGCTACCGCGAACTCGCGACACGACAGATCAGCCTCGACCAGGGCCTCGACCACCTCATCGCCCAACGCGTCGTCGCGATGGCAACCATCGACGCCGACCCGCTCCAAGCGGCGATGACCGCAGCCAGGAGCGATGAAACGGGCGACAGGCGCATTCTCCTGGAATCTGTTCGGGCCGCCAGAAGTCTGCTCGCGTCCCAAGACCAAGCAGCGATCCTGCTGCCCGCGCCCCGCCCACCCGCCGTCATCACCCGTCACGACGTCACGGCCGCCGCGCAGCCCCTCCTCGACCAGATCCCCGGCGCAGTCAACGGGCTCCTCGACGCGGCCGACGTCGACACCACACACCTCGCCGGCGTCGTCCTCAGACCAGCCCTCGGCGTCCCCGTGCTGGCCGAAGCGCTCGCCGCAGCTGCCGGCAAAACCCCTACGCTCATCGACCACCCCCACGCCCTCGCCGACGGGGCGCTCTGCCTCACCACCACCCACCAATCAGGCCCCGCAGCCGCCGCACAGCTGCCCCGCGTGCGCCTACGCATCAGCGACCTCACCGGCGCCCTGCTCCTCGGCGCCTGTTCCCTGGTCCTGCTCCTGCAAGCCGTGTTCACCGCTTACATCTCCACCTACAGCACCTGGGTCGTCGGCGTCCGCACCTCACTACCGCAACTCGGCGCCGCCGGTGCACTCGTCATGCTCGCCGCATTCGCCGTGGCGCACCTGGCACCCACCACCTGGCTCGCCGGCACGACCACCGCATCAACACCCGAACCCACCACCGGCAGCCTCATCCGACGCGGATACCTCACCACCGCCGTCGGCGGCACCATCACCGCCGCGCTCTACGGCCTGGCCACCGGCACCGCCGTCGAATACGACTACACCCCCTACCTCACATGGACCCTCGGCGCCGCCCTCCCCCTGGCAGCCTGCGCCGCCCTCATCGCCGCCACCGCACCCCGCATCCCCGCCGACGCACTACCCACCTGGCTCGCCATGACCCGCCCCGCCATCACCCACGCGATCACCGCCACCGCCGGCATCTACCTCATGCGCGCCGCACTCACCCTCACCACACCCATCTCCACGAACACCATCGCCGCAATCGCCGGCAGCATCGGTGCAGCCCTCCTCGGCATAGCCACCGCCCTCACCATCAGCCGCAGCCGCACGATCCGCGCCATCACCGCACCCGGCCTCGCCATCGGCTACGCCCTCGTCTTCACCGTCGACACCACCGGCGCCCTCATCGTCGGCTACCTCGCCGCCCTCACCTGGTGGGCCATCCGACTGACCGCACACACCCTGCGGCTCGCCTTCCCCCAGCCAGGAACAGCGCTGCGACGCCTCACCAACCCATCAAGCGACTGAAAGACCTGAAGGAGCATTCCGACCTCTCGCGGAGCGCCATGTACCGTTCTGGTTCGGATTCCTTTCACCTCATGGATTCACAACCCTGCCCACCACCACGGTCGACGTGACGCCGCCACACCGTCCGCAATAGACGACCCCGAACGCGCTCGCAGGCCCGGCGACGTCATCGGACCGGTACTCGCAGGATGCGGTCGTCGCCTGGCCGTGGGGCGGTGCCGCCCCAGGTGGCGCGGTCGGTGTTGGAGGTGATGAGCCAGAGGGTTCCGTCGGGGGCCGTCTCAACCGTGCGGATGCGGCCGTAGTCGCCGTGGAAGTGCTGGATCGGATCTCCGACGGCGACGCCCTCGTTGACCGGCTGCTGCCACAACCGCTGTCCGCCGAGGGCGCCGATCCACAGTGAGCCGGCGGCGTAGGTGACGCCCGAAGGCGAGGCCTCATCGGGGTGCAGGGTGAGGATCGGGGGTTCCCCGGTGCTGCCCTGAACGCCCTCGGACTCCGGCCAACCGTAGTCCCGGCCCGCCTTCAGCACGTTTACCTCGTCCCAGGTCCGGTGCCCCAGTTCGGACGCGTATGCCGTCGCGTCCGGGCCGAAGGCGATGCCTTGCACGTTGCGATGCCCGGAGGAGTAGATGGGTGAGTCGGGTGTCGGGTTGTCGTCCGGGATCGAGCCGTCCGGCCGGATGCGGAGGATCTTGCCGTTGACCGTGGCGTCGTCGGCGGCGTTCTGCGGCTCGAACGCGTCGCCGGTTCCGATCCACAGGTTGCCGTCCGGTCCGATCGCGATCCGGCCGCCGTGGTGCCGGTCGGCGGTCTGGATGCCGTCCAGCAGCACCCGGACCCGGGTGAGCGAACGGAAGTCGTCGGCGATCCGCAGCGCGACGATCGAGTTCTCGCGCGCTCCGGAGACCGAGGCGAAGACCGTACGGTCGGTGGCGAAGTCGCGCGAGGCGATGATGCCGAGCAGGCCGCCTTCTGAGCTTGCCACCACATCGGGCACGACGCCGACCGTGGCCGCTGTGCCGCCGTCGGCCGAGATTCGGACGATCTCGCCGGTAATCCGTTCCGACACCAGCGCAGAGCGGTCCGGCAGGAACGTCAATCCCCAAGGTGCTTCGAGCCCGGAGACGAGTTCGGTAGGTTCACCCAGCGTTGCGACCGGGCCGCTGCTGCGGGCGGCACCGGGCGGCCTGTCCGCGGGGCTGGTGGCCGGTTCGGGGCCGGATGAGCAGGCCGATAGGGCAAGCGCCACGGCTAGGCCTGCGATCAGCGAGATTCGGCGGTGCGATGGCTGCGACATGCTTCTTTCCTCCGGTGACAAGAGAATGTGGTTGCTCGAACGGGACGGATCGTCGACCGTCCGGCTGGTTCTGCGGGGAGCTGGACGGTCGACGGTCCGTTCGCCCGGCACGGTGGTGGTCACGCGTACCGGTCATGGTGTGCGTCGGTCAGGAGGCGAATCGCCCCTGCAGGCGCTGGCAGGCGTAGCCGGCGGCGCCACCGATGACGCTGGCGGCGACGAGCGTGAGCAGGCCGGTCAGGACGTTGTCCGATTCCAGAGCGAAGAACGCGATGAGGCCGAGGAACCAGGCGATCATGTTGTTCAGCGGGGGCGTCGTGCGCATACCGACCGCGACGCAGGCCAGCACGAAAACAGCGACGGGCAGGGCGGCCATGCCGATGTGCGAGGACAGGAACGCGACGATGAAGTGCCCGCCGGCAGCCAGGAGCATTCCTGCCCAGAGGCTGAGCATGGAGTGCAGGCCCTGAGTGGCGGAGGCGGGGCGGGTGAACCACGCGACCCATCCGACGAACATCGCCCAGGCATGCACCCCGAGCGACTCGCTGAGCAGCGCTGCTACGGCGGCGATGACGGCTGCGATGACGGTGAACCGGATGAACTGGCTACGGGATGGAGTCGATTCGGCCGGCGCGGGGGTGGTCGGTTTCATGATTTGCTGTGCCACGGTCTTTCCTCTCGAGGTCGATTCTCTGAGGGTTTTCCGGTGGTCAGGCGGCGCCGCCGTTGACGTAGATCGTCTGTCCGTTGATCCAGCGCCCACGTCCGGCGAGCAGGGAGATCACCTCGGCGATGTCCTCCGGGCGCCCGAGTCGCTCCATCGGGTTCTGACCGGCGATGTTCCGGATCAGTTCGTCGCTCTTGCCCTCGAGGAACAGGGCTGTCGCGGTGGGCCCCGGTGCGACGGCGTTGACGGTGATGTCCCGCCCGCGCAGTTCCCTGGCCAGGATCGGCCCGAGCGCCTCGACTGCGGCCTTGCTCGCGGCGTATGCGGCGTAGGTGGGCAGGTTAAGCCGGGTCACCGACGTGGAGAAGTTGACGATGGCGCCACCGTCGCGCAGGCGACCGGCCGCCTCCCGGGCGACGACGAAGGTGCCTCGAACGTTGGTGCGGTGCATCCGGTCGAACTCGTCGAGGTCGAGTTCGGCGACCGGTTGAAGTACCATGGTGCCGGCGGCGTTCACGACCACGTCGACACCGCCGAACAACTGCTCCGTCATGTCGAACAGGGCTTTCACCGCGCTCTCGTCGGCCACGTCGGCCTGGATGGCGTGGGACCTGCCGCCGGCCTCCTGAATCGCCGTGACCGCGGCTTTGGCCTCGACCTCGTTGGCGGCGAACACGATCACGACATCCAGCCCGTCGGCGGCCAGGCGTTCCGCGACTGCCCGGCCTATTCCCCTGGAACCGCCGGTGACGACGGCAACGCGGTTGTGGTTGGTGGACATGTTGATGCTCCTTCTCGTTCGCGAAATGGTGGTATTCGGGTCTGGGTCAGGAGCGCGACGGAGACAGCAGACCTGCGAATCCCAATCGGCGGACGAAATCGGCGCGGGTCTCGTACGCGATGTCATTGACGCGCTCCACACCGGCGTGAGCGTCGTCGATCACGGTTCGGAAGGGTTTCTCACCGAACGGCAGGCCGAGCACCCGCACTATTTCCTCGGCGACCCCGGCAGCGCCCATCAGCGGGTGCTTGAGCAGTCCGGCGGTGGCGTGCTCGTTGCGTTCGACCAAGGGGTCGAGCGCGGAATAGGCGGCCGTCACATCCTGATCGCTGGCGCGGCCGGCGTTCGGGAAGTGCTCGGTGCCCTCGGTGATCGCACCCGGCATCACGATCACGGTCTCGATGCCGAAGGCGTTGGCTTCGTACGCGGTCACCACGGCCAGCGCGTCCATAGCGGCCTTGGAGACCACGTACGGGCCGAGGAACGGCGGGGTGGTGACCGGGATGGTGCTCCCGACGTACATGAGCACACCGGCCCGCCGCTGCCGAAAGTACGGCAGGACTGCGCGGTTCACCCGGTGCGCGCCGACGGCGTTGACATCGATCAGGCGCATCACGTCCTGGTCGGTGAACGCCTCGACGTAGCCCACGTTCAGGTGCCCGGCGTTATTGATCACCACGTCCAGCGTGCCGTGCTGATCAGCGACGGTCCGCACGGCCGTGTCAGCGGACTCCTGCGAAGTCACGTCCAGCTCGATCACATGGAGATCGACACCTTTGCGCTCCGCCTGCTCTCGCATGGCCGTGGCGCGGTCGGCGTTGCGGCGGGCGACGTCACGCATGCTGGCGTAAACGGTGTGCCCCGCCCCCGCGAGTTGCAGAGCAGCAAGATTGCCGATCCCGGTGGCGGCTCCGGTCACAAGGATGACGGACATTGTGGCACCTCCGATGGTATCGTAGATAACGTTTCTCTGGTCAAGACGCTACCACAAGGGCGATAACATGCAAGCATTAGCAGCGATACCATCCGGGGAGTTGACGCCCGCTGCGGCTGGTTGGCGGAGGTCATGGGGCACGCCCATGACGGGCCGCGGAGCCGTGGCGTGAGCGGCAAACGGACGCAGTACAGTGCGACCATGCCCGCCAAGGCCACCCGTGACCGCATCATCGAGGCTGCAGCGACGCTGCTCTCTGAGGGTGGGCGCGATGCCATCTCCACGCGTGCGGTCTGCGCAGCAGCGAGCGTTCAGGCACCAGCGATCTACCGGCTCTTCGGCGACATGCAGGGCCTGCTCGACGCCACCGGCAGCTACGGCCTTGCCTCATATCTGGCCAAGAAGCAGCAACTCGACGACAGCGAAGACCCCGTCGAGGATCTCCGCGCCGGCTGGGACCTGCACGTTGAATTCGGCCTCGCCCAGCCCTCGTTCTACACCCTCATCTTCGGCGAGGCACGCCCCGGTCACGAAACATCGGCCGCCCGGCAGGCAGCCGATTTGCTCGCCTACAGGGTGAAACGCATCGCCCAGGCCGGTCGCCTACGAGTCACCGAGGAACGTGCCGCCCAGCTCGTCCACTCCACCGGCAAGGGTGTGACGCTCACCCTCATCGCAACACCACCCGAAAACCGCGACCTCAATCTGTCCACCATGGCCCGGGAGTCCGTGCTGGCCACGATAACCAACGACACCATCACCGTGGCCGCCTCTGCCAGGCTGCAAAATGCGGCCGTCTCGCTGCACGCTTCCCTCGACGAAGCCACTGTGCTCACCGCGGCAGAACGCGCGCTCCTAGGCGAATGGCTGCACCGGATCAACCAAGGCTGACCCACCCGGGTATGCCGAGATCGCCCGGATGCGTTTGTGGGGACTTGGCGCTGCTGCACCGCAGCCATCCCCGAGATGAGAAAGAACGGGTACGGCCGGATCGTCAACGTCACCAGCCACATGGGCACGTTTGGCGAAATGGGAACCGGCAGCGTCTCCTACCGCGTGTCGAAAGCTGGGTTAACGCCCTGACCTGCATCCTCGCAGCTGAACTCAAGGACGACGGCATCTTGGTGAACGCGGCGTCTCCGGGAAAGGTCGACACCCGCCTGGCCTACGGGAAGGCGAAGTCCACGCCTGATGAAGCTGCGGGCACCTTCGTATGGCTCGCGACGCTGCCCTCAGACGGCCCGTCCGGAGGGCTCTTCTACCAGCGACGACCACTCGCCTGGTAGCGGCATCACCGGACAGTCTGCGTGGCGCCGAGCTACCTCTGCGTGATCAACAGATGACGTGAACGAGATCGGGTCTGCGGGGGCGGTAGCGCGGTAGGAGATCAATTTGGAAGAGCGCGCTCAACGGGCCGTGACGTCCGAAACGCCTGTCGGCGGCGGCAGAGCCCCATGCCGCTCGTGCCCGCTCATGACCGCTGCGCGCCACGGTTACTGGCCCGTGGATGGCCCGCGTCGGTACGAGCGGGTTACCTGCCCATCGGATAACTTGCCCTATGCCCGTCATCGATCTGAGTGCGCCGGCCCGCCCTCCGTCGCCTCGCAGGACGACAAACCCGTGGCTCGTGGCGGCGCTGGCAGCCTTGGGGCTCGTGTGCCTCAGCGGGGAGCCGGTGAACCCGCCGCAGCTTGCCCCTGAGGTGCAGTGCGAGTCATGGCAGGAATCCATTGCGGGTGAGGTGGGCCCGGCCACCGCTCCGGTAGGAGGTGCCTCACCAGGGGCAACCGCGGATGTGCGCGTGGTGGCCGTTGTGGATGGTCAAACCGGATGTGTCGTTTCTGTGCACCGGTGGCGTGAACCGGAGTTGCATTTCCAGTCCGGGGATCACGGCCTGGTCGCCATCGTCAAGATGGACGGCGAACGCGAACGGAGGCGCTGGACGGTGCGGGTGTGGGGCGAGCCGCTGGGCGGGGAACTCGTGGAATGGGGCGGTGACGACCTGGACGCTGGGCTGTCGCGGGTGATGGCCATGCTTCGGGAGCGGGTTCCGGGACTGCTCGACTGAGCGATGGCCTCGGCGTCGCTGCCCCTGCCTGAAGCCCATCTCCGCCGTGAATCCGCACATCGTGGAACGGGCATGCTCCCCGGGACCGCGCATGCAGCTTCTGGAGCGCGTCCTGCCGATACGAACCACATAGGGTCGTTGGCATGGATCGTGATGCAGAGCTCGTTGCGGCCGTCCGTGCGGCCAATCCGGCGGCCGTGGCGAAAGCGCTCGCGGACGGCGCCGACCCCGACTCCGCCGCCAGCCGCTTCACCGTGACCGTGCTGTCCGAGGCGGCGAGTACGGGGCTGCTAGAGATCGCCCAATTGCTGGTGAACGCGGGGGCGTCGCTGCGGGCGAGGAGGCCGCAGTACCAGTCGCCGCTGCGGTCGGCGGTGAGCAATGGTCACCTCGACGTCGTCCGGCTACTCGTCGATCGTGGCGCCCTCAAGGCCGAGGGCACCGACCGTGGCAGCCTTCTCGCCACCGCGATCGCCGCCACCCGACACCGACCCCAGGCCGCAGCGTTGGAGGTTTTGCGCTACCTGCTGGAACTAGGTGCCGAGGCCGCGCCTGGCGAGGAGAGCCCGATCGTCCAGGCCGTGCTGGGATCGGCCGCACCTGCCACGATCCGCATGCTACTTGGCCATGGCGCTGATCCGAGCTCGCGGCGCTCCGACGGCACCCCAGCGCTCATCCTCGCCGCTCGGCGCGGTGACCACGCCGCCGTTGACGTGCTGCTCACCGCAGGCGCTGATCCGAACGCGGTCGATGGCTACGGGCACACCGCGCTGATGCACGCCATCGAACGGAACGAGCGGGCCGTGAGCACCGCGCTGCTGCTGGCCGGCGCTGACCATGCGGGCGCGCTCGAGATCGCACAGGGCTGGCAGCGGCAGAACGTTCAGTTCCAACTCGGCGAGATGAGCGTTGGCCTGGACGACGTACCGATCACACGTACGGCCGTGCGGCTGCATCCCACCGGGTACGAGCTGCGCGGCGATCCGGCAGAGTTCCGCCGCTGGGGGCAGCTCATCGCGTGCGCGGCGGAGGAATTGGGCGATGACGAGTGGGAAACGCGGACCGGCACCCCGTACGCGCTGGCCCAGACCGTCGCCTACAGGTTCGTCGACGATCCGGCCAAGTCGCCCACAGCGTCATGGCACCGCATCGAGCTGACCAGGGCAGAGCTGGCCACGGTACGGCAGGCATTCGTGGAGCTCGCCTACGCGGTCCGCGCCACGCTGCCGGACGGCCTCGGACAGGAGTACGTCCATGACGCGCTCGACGAACTCAATGCCCAGTTGCCCTGACTTGCGTCCGGCAGTGTGCTCGCAGCCCATATTGATTCTTGGGCGGATGACGGGATTCGAACCCGCATTGCCAGCTTAGACACTGTCGATGTCCGGCAGCCATCGGCATGACGGCGTGGTCTCGGCGGTCACTCGTGGCCTCGGCTGCCCCCTGCTGTCCTGCCCGTCCGAATGGCACGCTAAGGGCACGCCGGCACTGCACGCGAATCCGAGTCGTAGAGCGGGATCTCCTCGTCGGGCAGTCTCCGACGTTCAGGCTCCCGGGACGGGGCCAAGGTCGCCCCGGGAGCTCCACATTGGCCCAGTCCCGAGCCTGGTAGCCCTTGTGGTGCCCGGCGAGGTGATGCTCGGCGGCATCTCTGAGGAGGATCGGGGTTCGGGACGAACGCCAAAGGTTTCAAGGTCTTGTCGTTTGTCAGCGTGGCCGGCTGGCCCGGCCGATGCCGGCCGGAGGTCGCCAGCAGGCCGGGGCCGGGCCGGCGCGGCCCGCTTGCGGGCCGCCTTGACGCAGGTAGCGACTGATTCGGCGGGTGTGCCCTGTGAACGCTCAAGACTTGACCGTCGGTCAAGCAGCGCTAGGCACGCTTCAACTTGGCTGATCTTGGTCCCCAGAACGGCGAAAGGGCCGACCCGATTTCCGGATCAGCCCTCTGACCTGCCGAAACTCTGTCGGGACGGCCGGATTCGAACCGACGACACCTTGACCCCCAGGACGATTTGGTAAGCGTTCCCGCACGTCACACACGCTATCCCCAAGATCAGGCCGTGCGGTCGATGTCGTGCCGCGCACCATCGCGCACGACGTGTGGTCCCCACCTGGTCCCCGAACGCTGACGCACTGGGCTACCCCAGGACGCGGTTTGGTAAGTGCGGCCACGGCTGGAGGTCGCACGGGAACGAGCTACCGGCCGGATCGGTGTCTTCCAGGTGTTTCGCCCCCGCCATACCTTCGCGGTCGATACATTCCCAGGGTGGACACACCGCTGCGGGAGCCAACCTTTTGGATTCTCACCGCTCTCGCCGGCCCGCCACTGCACGGCTACGGGATCATCAGAGAGGTCGCGACCCTGTCCGGGGGCCGGCTGTCAATGCGGCCAGGCACGTTGTACGGCGCACTTGACCGGTTGGTGGACGCGGACCTCATCGAGGCCGACCGAGAGGAGGTAGTTGACGGCCGCCTGCGCCGCTACTACCGCCTCTCCCTCACCGGTAATGCCACCCTCGCTGATGAGACCGAGCGCCTGCGGCGCAACGTGGAGGCGGCGACCGCCCGCTTGGGCAACTCGACGCCCGCCGCCCGGCCCGCCGCCCCGCGCGCCTTGGGAGGACTGGCATGAGGGACTTGGAGCGCCGCTATCAGAAATTGCTCTGGGCCTACCCCGCCGGCTACCGCCAGGCACGAGGCGCCGAGATCGTTTGCACATATCTCGACCTGGCCGGACCCGACCGCCGCTGGCCGTCGATCCTAGACGTGACGGACGTGCTGGCTGGGGGTGTCCGTGAGCGCCTACGCGCTGCCGGCGCTGCCGACCTCCTACCCGGCGTACGCCTCGCTGCTGTTCTCAGCTTCCTCACCGCGACCGCTCTCGCTGGCTTCTGGGCCGCCGCCGAGGTGGTCACCACTTCGGATACGTGGGGCGCACCATCCTTCGGGCCCTTCGCTACCACCGGCATCGTCGTGTGGGCCTGTTGGTTGCTGGCGGCCGTCGTTCATGTCGTTGCCCCGGCCCGGGTGCACGTTGCCATCGGCCTGGCACTGTCTATCACCGCTGCCGTGGTGCCCGTCGCCGCCCTGTTCGATCTGCCCCGCCCATACTTGTTCGTTCTGGTTCCCCAGGCATCGCTGGGTATCTTGGCACTGGCAATTCGGCCCTATACGGCGCGACGCCATCGCCTCATGCCTTTGGCGACTGCTTCGGCGGCAGCCCTCATCGCAGTCGGAGTCCTGTCCGGGAGAAGCACCTGGTTCTATCGGTTCAGTTATGGAGCCGCATTCCTTCCGGAAGCCAGCGCCGCTCTCTTGCTGACGGCGATGCTCACCGCGGCGGTGCTGTCGCTGCGCGGTGACGCCCGAGGGCTTTGGGCCCTTCTTGTCCTGTTCACCCCGGTCGGACTACTCGCCCTCTACCCTCTGACCGAGAACATCGCCCCCGCCGTCGGTGCCGGCTATGCCGACTTCCGCGTTATCACCGCGACAGCCGCCATCATTTTCCTGCTTGGCGGAACCACCCTGGCTGTGGCGCTCACAATCCGAGTACGTTCCAGCGCGGCGGCCAACACTCCGGCCTTACCCGTGCACGAGCCGTGCCCAAACTGCGGCAAATAGCGTCAACGAATAATGGCTATTGGGACATCCAGTGCACCGAGCGGCGACCGTAGTAGCGGATCCCTGAGGATCGGGGATCGGGGATCGGGGCGACCCCGCATACGGGCCACCTGGACGCGGGTGGCGAAGTGTTTGGCAGGCAAGAGATCAGCCGTGGACCTTGACCAACGGTCAAGGAGCGCTACCGGACAGCGCACTTGACCGGCGTGGTCCCCAGGAAGCCAGAAAGGCCGGCCCGATGTTTCGGACCAGCCCTCTGACCTGCTGTTTCACCTTGTCGGGACGGCCGGATTCGAACCGACGACCCCTTGACCCCCAGTTTTACAACGATTCTGTCACGCCATGCCAGAACAGTCTTATACGTCCTCCAATGCGGACAGAACCGCATCCCCTAATGATGCCCACTGCCGGCTCATGTCAGCCACTCCCCCGCTGCAGACCGCGATCCGTTACCGAAGTGGTTACGGCGGTCAGTTAAGAGTCCGCGCTGACGTTGAGTCGAGGCAGCTTTGTGATGGACCGCATTTTCTGCAAAGCATCCTAGGACAACATCACCACTGCTGGACGGCGAGTGGCCACAATGAGCGCCCAGTGCCCTATCTAGCAGGAGCCAGCCCGCTAGGACTTCCCGTCCCGCCTTCCATCGACCCAGCGAAAACAGTGAGCGTGCCGTCGCTCACTCCGCGGCGCGAACCCGACTCCTCTCTACGGTGGCAGACCTCGTAGCGCTCTGCTCGGCTTGCCGGGTAGATGACCGCCTGGACGACTCCTCTACGACGCTCATCGAAACGGCGGCCGCGCCTGCCCGACCTGAGCTCGGAGCGCCTCCACCGACGGCTCCGTAACCGCCGCCCACGCAGAACCTCGACGTGCTGGCGTGGAGCGATTCCATCCCTCACCTCGCGTTTCTGGGCCCACTGACTTCGCCTAGTCGGTCGCGAGCGCGTGACCTCACCTCTGCTCAGCCGGTAAGTAGCAGTGTTCGCTGGTCGTTCCACTGAGCCTCACCAACTACGCTGTAGCCGAACTGGCTTTGCCCTCCACATACCTCCTTACACCGACCGGAACCGAGACCGAGTGGGATGATCTTGCGGAACCTAGTGAACAAAAACCGCGAAGTCGATCTCTAACGCCGCAGGTCAAGAAGTCTGCTCCCCGCGCACGCGGGGGTGATCCCGCATAGTCCGAGGCGAAATCGATCACCGTTGCCTGCTCCCCGCGCACGCGGGGGTGATCCCGCGCTGACCGACAACTACCTACGGCCGGCGCTCTGCTCCCCGCGCACGCGGGGGTGATCCCCCCTCGGCCACCAGCGCGTTGAGCGCCGCCTCTGCTCCCCGCGCACGCGGGGGTGATCCGCGGGCGTCGTCGTTCACGCCGGTGGTGTTGGACTGCTCCCCGCGCACGCGGGGGTGATCCGCAGGCCGCCAGTCAGCGAGGGCAACGCGGGAAACTGCTCCCCGCGCACGCGGGGGTGATCCGAACCCCAGCATCTCCTACAACGACGCTCTCAGCTGCTCCCCGCGCACGCGGGGGTGATCCCGGTGCGGTGCGCACGCGGGGGTGATCCCGGTGCGGTGGTGTGGGACGGCCGTCAGGAAGACTGCTCCCCGCGCACGCGGGGGTGATCCGTTGTCCGCCGCATCCACGGCCAGGGCCCACCCCTGCTCCCCGCGCACGCGGGGGTGATCCGCAATTGGTAGCCGAGGGTCGTTTTCCCGCACCCCTGCTCCCCGCGCACGCGGGGGTGATCCTGCCCAGGGGGTCGGGTCCTGGAGGGCGTCGACCTGCTCCCCGCGCACGCGGGGGTGATCCGGAGGCTGAACGCCGCCCGGACACCGCCCTCCACTGCTCCCCGCGCACGCGGGGGTGATCCCGGTCAGCGACGACGCGCTCTTTCCCCGCCAACCTGCTCCCCGCGCACGCGGGGGTGATCCTGGCGCTACTGTTGTTCTTGGAGGACAGTTTCTCTGCTCCCCGCGCACGCGGGGGTGATCCCGGCCTCACCGTCGGATGGTGATCGGGTGAGCCCTGCTCCCCGCGCACGCGGGGGTGATCCCCACCGGCCGGACGGTGAGCCGTGGCGGCACCACTGCTCCCCGCGCACGCGGGGGTGATCCTGCCGCCGATCTCCCCGAACCGTTCCCGTGCCCCTGCTCCCCGCGCACGCGGGGGTGATCCGGCTGTCTCTCACTCCTGGGCGGATGGCTTGCCCCTGCTCCCCGCGCACGCGGGGGTGATTCCCGGGTGTACGTGGCGTACCACGGTGACAGCCCCTGCTCCCCGCGCACGCGGGGGTGATCCCACCGCGACGGCGGCCATCACACGGCCCATCTCCTGCTCCCGCGCACGCGGGGGTGATCCCCCGTGACGAATACCATCGGGCGGTTGTCCGGCCTGCTCCCCGCGCACGCGGGGGTGATCCCTCCCACTTGCCGGTCGTGACGTTGAAGCCGAGCCTGCTCCCCGCGCACGCGGGGGTGATCCCGAGTGGGGAGCCAAGCGCGGCACCCCGCCCTCCTGCTCCCCGCGCACGCGGGGGTGATCCCTTCCGCCAACGCGTCTGGCCCCGGATCCTGGCCTGCTCCCCGCGCAGCGGGGGTGATCCCGCCTTGTAACCCCAGATGCCGACGTCCACCCACCTGCTCCCCGCGCACGCGGGGGTGATCCTGCCGCGCCGATCCGCCCGCGTAGACCGGTGATCTGCTCCCCGCGCACGCGGGGGTGATCCGTGGAAGCGCGGCAGGTGCAGTCGGGGCAGGCGCTGCTTCCCGCGCACGCGGGGGTGATCCGGGTGTCCTTGGTCTTGTCCCCCAGATCGGCGCCTGCTCTCAGCGCACGCGGGGGGTGATCCGAACTACCTGAATGACCCCATGGGTCGGGACGGCTGCTCCCCGCGCACGCGGGGGTGATCCGGGGGTCGGCTTCGGGAAGGTGTACGGCGGCGGCTGCTCGCCGCGCACGCTGGGGTGATCCCGGCGGACGCGTCCAGCCCGTCATCACGATCTCCTGTTCCCCGCGCGTGCGGGGATGATCCCTCGCTCCGGCGTCGTCCGGCTCGCCCCACATCTGCTCCCGAGCACGCGGGGTGTCCACGTCGGAGACGCAGTTGGCGATGCGGGCTCGCTGCTCCCGCACGGGAGTGATCGTCGTCCGACTCCGCTTCTTCTCAGGTGGACTGTTCCCCACGCACACGGGGGTGATTCCGCGCGCCGGCCGACGCATTGGACTGGACAAACTCGAAGCGTGGCTTACAAACCGTCATCCCCATCGCCAGCCACGACGTGCGGAGGCCGTAGCAACGAAGAACCCGACTCGTGGCCGTGCTGGCACTCGTATACGGCTGAACGTCGTGCAACGACCATCGATCGGATCATGACCGCCGACCCCAGCAGTACCTAGGGTGGTGAAGTGTTAACCCTCGGCGTTGACCTTGCAGCCGCAGACGAACGTACGGCGGCTGCGGTGATCGAGTGGCTACCGGGCCGGGCAGTGGTACGGGAGATAGCTCTCCATGTCAGTGACGCCCGGATCGTCGAAGCGAGTCGGCACGCGGACAAAACCGGGTTGGACTGTCCGCTCGGCTGGCCGGAGCCGTTCGTCGCACTCGTCACGACCCACCAGGTCGGCCATGTGATGGTCCCTGACGGCGACGGCGGCCCTTGGCGGCGTCACTTGGCCTATCGCCAGACTGACGAGGTGGTACGCAAGGAGACCGGAATCATCCCCCTCAGCGTGGCTGCGGACCGCATCGGGCACGCCGCCTTCCGCTGCGCCGGTTTACTGGCGATGCTGGCCGCCGATGGTCAGGATGTCGATCGTTGCGGCGACGGCAAGATCGTCGAGGTGTACCCGGCAGCGGCCTTGAACCGTTGGGGCTTAGCGCATCGCGGTTACAAGGGGCGCCGTCAGCAGGCCCAGCACGCCGAACTTGTCACCGCATTGTGTGCGGCCGCGCCCTGGCTGGAGCTTGGAGCGTTCGAGGCGTTGGTCCGGCGTAGCCATGATGCGTTTGACTCGGTGGTCGCGTCGTTGGTTGCCCGTGCCGCAGCGACCGGCAAGGCGAGCAGGCCGGACGACGAGCAGCGGGTCGCCGCGCGTTCCGAGGGATGGATCGCGCTGCCTACCTACCCTCTCGCCGGCCTTCTCGACTTGGCAGCAGCGTAACCGGAAGGTACCCATGGCTTCAGGACTGAGCTGGCTGGACAGTTCCCGCGACGATCAACACCGAATGCGGGAGTTACTCAAGCTCTTCAGCGACACGGAGAGCCGGGACGAGCTGGGCATCGGCCAGGTCCGGGACGCGTTCAGCGACTTACTCTTCCCGGGCACCTCCGTTTTGCAGGCCCGGGCGCGGTACCTACTGATCGTGCCGTGGTGCTACCAGGAGGCGCAGCGGCGTGGACTGCACGGTGACCGTCTCACTGCGCAAGTGGACCGCACCGAACGAAAGGTGATCGCCGCGCTGCTGCGAGGCGACGACACGGAGGGCGTGATCGGTCGCCGGGCTGGTGTCGGGGTACAGACGCTGCCGTCGAGCATCTATGCGGCGGCGTTGCTCGAATACGGCATCCGCACTGGCGACGATGAGGGCGCATCGAACCGCCGATTGGCCGGACTGGCCGACGCCGATGAGCTGACGGAACGAGCGAACGGGATCTGGCACCCAACGCTGCCGGCCCGACCGAAGGACTTTCCAGACGAGATCGAGGGTGGATTGAGGCTGACGCCGGATGAGGGCCGTTGGCTGCGAGAGCGGATCCTCACTGCGGCGCCCGGCACACTGTTGGCGTACCTCCTTGAGCCCGAACATCGACCCGGTTGGGACAGCGACGCACCATGGGAGGAGCCGGCGGTGCTGGCCGCGCCGGATCCGATCAGCTCGCTGGTACGGGACGCCGCCTTGTTTTCGCTGGCGATCCGCGGCGCGGCGTTGCTGTACAACCTCCTCGTGGCGGAGCGGTACGAGGAGACCGGTCTGACCGAGCGTGAGGCGCCAGTGGCCCGATATCGAGACAAGTTGTCGGACTGGAACCAGCGCGTGGCGGCGGAGCAGGGCCTCAAGGGCTGGGACCGGTCACGCATGTGGGACCGCTTGATTGAGAGGAATCCGCGGATAGCCACGAACGCCGCTGCGCGCCGGTTCATCGACCGCTGGCTTGACGCGGTCACGAGCGGAACTGCGAGCGATGCCGCCACGGACCAGAGCCTGCGCAATCTCGTGGCCGAGCGGGAACGGGCGGTGAAGAAGGGGCAGTCACGGTTGATCAACGACAAGCTGCTGCGTACGTGGAGTGGTGCCTCCGGCAGTCGACCGCTGGTGTATCGATGGCCTCAAGTCCGCCGGATCCTCGTCGACATCCACGACGGCTGCGCCGCTGACCTGTCGGAGGCTGCGAATGCTCGCGCCTGACTCTCGTTCGCTGCTGCTCGATGCCTTGCGCCCGCCACCGGGTATGCGGATGTCCCGCGCCGTGGCGTTGACCTTCACCCTGGATCTGGAGAGTCTGCTGGTCGCCCCGCTGGCCTTCGCCGCTCACGGCTTACGCGAGACGACCGACCCGATTGCGGTGATGGAGGGCGTACGGCAGTGCGCCGACCGGATCGACGTGTTCTGTCAGGCGGGGCAGATCGCGGTTCCACCGACGAAGTCAGCGCTGCTGGCGTTTGTCGAGCCAATGGTGCACCAGGTGCGCCGGCCCAAGCCGGGTCGGCTGTTCCACCCAAAGCTGTGGGCGCTGCGTTTTGAGGACGAAGCGACCGGGGAGACGTCGCTGCGGCTGTTGGTGCTCAGTCGCAACATGACCAAGGATCGCAGCTGGGACGTGTGCCTGCGCCTGGAAGGCTACCCCGGCACCCGCCGGGTGGCGGGCAACAAGCCCTTGTTCGACCTGCTACAACACACGCTGCGGCTGACGGTCGCGCCCCTGCCGCCGGACCGGCAGGCGGCGGTCGAGGCGCTGGGCGAGGATCTACGCCGAACCGCGTGGGAGTACCCCGACGGCGCTCGGGAGATGTTTTTCCATGCGCTAGGAGTTCCTCGTACTCCGCCACCGGACTTCGCCGGCACACGTCACCTGGTCATTTCCCCGTTCTGCACTCCCGAGGGTCTGGACCGGTGCGCACCGAGCGGCAAGCTGGCGTTGGTGAGCCGGCAGGAGACTCTCGACTGCCTGCCCGAGGAGAGCCTGGCCGGTTCCGAGACGTTCGTGGTGAACGCCTTGGCCGGTTTGCCGGCTGAGGAATCGCCGTCAGGACAGGAAGTGCTCAGCGGGCTGCACGCAAAGGTGTACGTGGTGGAGAAGGGCCATCAGGCGCGGGTTCTCCTCGGCTCCGCAAATGCCACAGGTGCGGCGTTCGACGGCAACGTCGAGCTAATGGTGGAGCTGGTAGGTGGCCGCGCTCAGTGGGGTATCGATGCTCTCCTTGGCCCGAAGGCAGCGCTTCGCGAGATCCTCGAACCCTACGAACGCCAGAACGTCGCCGAACCGGATCCCGAAGCGGACCGTCTCCGTAATCTGGTCCGCGACCTCGCGGCAATTCCGATGCTAGTGCCTCGTCATGCGGCCTTGAACGGGTAATCGGGATGGCGGATCTTGGAGTTGATCGCGTATCCGGTTTTGGGTTGGGCGTGTTGGTTGCGCCA
>NZ_LGEB01000079.1:0-27323 GCF_001279555.1 Micromonospora sp. NRRL B-16802
GTGCAAGATCGCGGGGGTGGGGGTGGGGGCGCGGTGGGTTCAGGGGAGGGGGTAGATGAGGCAGCTGCTTGTGGCGTGGGCTATCAGGCGGGCGTCGGCGTCGGTGAGGCGCGCTTCGGCCAGGGCGGTGCGGCGGCCACGCTGGAGCACCGTGCCCTCGCAGCGCAGCGTGCCGCTGTCGACGGTGACCGGGCGGAGGAACTTGACGTTCAGGTCCAGCGACGTGTAGCCGACGCCGGCCGGCAGCGTGGTGTGCACGGCGCAGGCGGCGGCGGTGTCGAGCATTGTCGAGATGACGCCACCGTGGACGGTGCCCAGCGGGTTGTAGTGGAACTCCTGCGGGATCAACTCGATGGCGACCCGGCCCTCGTCGGCCTCCATCCGCCCCATGTCGATCAGGTCCATCACCGGCGGCCCGGCCAGCTCTCCGGCGATCATCGCGCGGAGCAGCTCGATGCCACTGCGCCGTCCGACCTGCGCGGCGTTGGCCGCCGGATCCGACCAGGTGAAGGTACGGCTGCGCGCCGGCTCCTGGGTCTGTGTCATGGACGCAGCCTCGCAGTCGATTGCTGAGTCTGTCAACAAGACCTAGCCTGGGCGGATGACGCCCGCGGCACTGGACTGGTCGGTGGAGAACTGCACCATCGCCCGCGCGATGGAGATCCTCGGTGAGCGGTGGACGCTCGTGGTGCTCCGGGAGGTGTTCAACGGCATCCGCCGCTTTGACGACATGCGGGTACGCACCGGGATCCCGCGTCAGGTGTTGACCAACCGGCTGGCCGTGCTCGTGGAGCGGGGCGTCCTGCGCCGCGAGCCGTACCAGGAGCCGGGCAGCCGGGTGCGCCACGAATACCGGCTGACCGAGATGGGTCTGGCTCTGTGGCCGGTGCTGGTCGCCGTGCTCGGGTGGGGCGACCGGTACCTCGCCGACCCGGAGGGCTCGCCCCTGCGGGTGGCGCACCGCGACTGCGATGCCGAGGTTCGTGTCGAGCTGCGCTGTGCCGAGGGGCACGAGGTGACCGAACCCCGCGACGTGCTGCCCCGCCCTGGCCCGGGAGCGCGTCGCCGTACCCCCTGACGCCGGACCGCCGCAGAGGCCGCGCCCTCGCGCCCTGACGTCGGACCGCCGAGGCCTCTGCCGGGCGGCGGAGGCCGGGACGCCCGCCGCCGGGCAGCGAAGGCTTGGCCGCGGCCGCCGGACCGCCGAGGCCGCGCCGCGGACGGCGTTGCCCTCGGGTGGTCGGTTGTGGCGGCAAACGCGCCCGGCGGCCGAGGGTGTCCGAAACGGATCCGGGGGCACTTTCGGTGTGACGGTGCCTGCTCGCCAGAGTGTCAGTGGTGTTGCGGCGATGTGACCGGTGAGGGTCGACGAATTCGGGCGAAACCAAGTCTTGTCAATGATCTTAAGTATGTGAATACTTCAGTTCACTCGGCCGGTTTTCCCAGATCGGCTGGGTTGCCCTCGGGTCAGCCGCGCCCGGCGAGACCCGTACTCCCCCGCCCAGGAGGTTTGTTACATGCGACCCACGAGGTCCTCATTCCGTGTTGCGGCGACAGTCGCCGTGAGCGGAACCCTGGTCGTCGGCTCGCTCATCGGCGCCCCCGCCCAGGCCGCCCCCGCCGCCTCTGCCGACACCGCCGCCGCGCTCTCCGCCGAGCTTGGTGACCGCTCCGCCGGCTCGTACATCGACGCCAGCGGCAAGACCGTCGTCACCGTCACCGACGCCGCCGCGGCGCGCAAGGTGAGCAACGCCGGGGCGAGCGTCAAGTACGTGACCCGCGGGTCCGCCGAGCTCAACCGCGCCACGGCCGACCTGGAGCGTTCGGCGAAGATCCCGGGCACCGCCTGGTGGAGCGACCCGGTCACCAACCAGGTCGTCGTCTCGGTGGACAGCACGGTCACCGGCGCCAAGCTGGAGCGGGTCAAGGCCGCCGCGGCGCGCGCCAACGGCGCCGTGCGGGTCGAGGCCGAGGCCGGCGTGCTGAGCACCCGGATCTCCGGTGGTCAGGCCATCTACGCCGGTGGCGGCGGGCGCTGCTCGCTCGGCTTCAACGTGCGCAGCGGCAGCACCTACTACTTCCTGACCGCTGGGCACTGCACCAACATCTCGGCGAGCTGGTACTCCAACTCCGCCCAGACCTCGCTGCTCGGCAGCCGTACCGGCACCAGCTTCCCCGGCAACGACTACGGCATCGTGCGGCACAACAACTCCGCCAACGCCGCCGGCAACGTCTCGCTCTACAACGGCAGCTTCCGCGACATCACCGGCTCCGGCAACGCGTCGGTCGGCCAGTCGGTGCAGCGCTCCGGCAGCACCACCGGCCTGCGCAGTGGTTCGGTGACCGCGACCAACGCCACTGTGAACTACGCCGAGGGCTCGGTCTCCGGCCTGATCCGCACCAACGTCTGCGCCGAGCCGGGCGACAGCGGCGGCTCGCTGTTCGCCGGTGGCACCGCCCTGGGTCTGACCTCCGGTGGTAGCGGCAACTGCCGCACCGGCGGCACGACCTTCTTCCAGCCCGTCACCGAGGCCCTGAGCCGCTACGGCGTCAGCGTCTTCTGATCCTCGCACCGCAAGCGGGCCGCCGGAGCACTCCGGCGGCCCGCTCGCTGTCCCGGTCCGTGGCAGGTCAGGGCAGGTGGCAGGTCAGGGCAGCGGCCGGCGGCGGGTCAGCGCGGCGAGCACTGCGGCCAGCGGTACGACCGCCTCGGCGGCCGCCACGAGCCGTTCCGTCAGTCCGATCCAGGCGCCGTCGGTGAAGAACTCGACGGCGAACCAACCGAGCAGCCCCAGCAGGAGCGCCGTCACCGCGAACGCCGGCCAGCGGGCCGGTCCGCTCGGAGTCGCCATTTCCGGTTGATCCCCGGCTGTGGGCCGCGCCGTCCGCCAGGGCACGGCCAGGGCGGGCCACACGGCCAACGCCCCGAACGCCACACCGGCGGCGGCGACGTGGGTGATCGACCCGTCCGGGCGCTGCGGAAAGACGACGAGCACCACTGTGGCAAGCCCGCCGAGCGCGAGCAGCCCACGGCCCGCCGGTGCGGCGGTGACCAGACCGAGCGCCGTCACCAGATGGCAGAGCCCCAGGCCGGCCAGCCCGAGCGTCATGATCCAACGATGGTCCGCGCCGGTGGCGGCGAGCGCGCTGATGGTCTGCCGGACCGGGTCGAACCCGTCCGGTTGGGCGGCCTGCGCCACCGTCCAGCCTCCGACGAGGAACAGTGGCGCGCCACCGGCCGACAGCAGGACCCAGCGGGGCACGACAGACATCGCTTGATCGTAGCGGTGTGGCCGGCGGCGGTAACGTGCGCGCGGACGGCCGGATCTGCCAGCCCGAGCAGCACCCGACACCACCACCGTGACGCCGCTGGCGGTCGGGGCCGGGCCGGCGGCTGGCCCGGCTCGACAGAGGTCAGGCGCGGCTCACGGCAGCGGATCGGACCGCCGCGCGGTGGGGCCGGGCGGCGGGCGAAGCGGATCCGGGGTCACGACACCGGTCAGTGGCAGGGCCGGGCCGACGGTGGTGGTGCCAGCGGCGGCCCAGGTGAGATGCGCCCGCCGGGCCGACAGCACCGCAAGCAGTGGCCAGAGCGACACGGCCACGGCCGTGACCCGCTCGGCAAGCCCGGTCCGGGACCCGCTCGTCACCTCGAACGCGGACCAGCCGAAGAGCGCCAGCAGCACGACCGTCGCGCCGAGACCCACAGCTCGACGGAACGCCCACGGCGGCTGCGGCGCCGCCGGATGCGCGTTGTCCCGACCCCGTGGCAGCCGCAGCGCCGACCCGGCCGGCCAGAGCGCCAGGGCCAGGACGGCAACTGTCGCCGCGATGCCATGGCTCAGAGAGCCACCGACCGTCGGTCGGGGAAAGGCGACAAGCGCGAGAGTGGCCACACCGCCGACGGCGAGCAGGAAGCGGCTGGGCAGACCTGCCGCGTGCAGCACGGCGGCCACCGCCAGATAGCAGCAGCCCAGCAGCACCAGGGCGGTGACCATGATCCAGGCGTCGGTGGCGTCCTGCCCCGCCAACTCGCTGATGGTGTCCCGGACCGGGTCGTACCCGGCGGGCTGCCTGCTCTCCGCGACCGTCCAACCGGCCACCAGCAGCACGGGCGCGGCAGCCGCCGTGACGACGGCCCAGTTCGGTACGGCGCGCATTTCGCCACGTTAACCAATACGCCGGGCCGCCGAGCACGGTTCGCCCGTCCGCCCACCAGCGAATCCCCACGGGCTGCCGGGTGCCCCCGAAGGAGACCGGCCGCCCCTGACAGAATGCCGGTGAGGACTGTTCCACGATGAGGAGTTGCCAGCCGTGATCCGTACCCACAATGCCGGAAGCCTGCGCGCGACGGACGCCGGCTCGACGGTGACGCTGGCCGGGTGGGTGGCCCGCCGGCGCGACCACGGCGGCGTCATCTTCGTCGACCTGCGCGACGGCTCCGGCGTGGTCCAGGTGGTGTTCCGGGAAGAGGACGCGCACGCGCTGCGCAACGAGTTCTGCGTGAAGGTCACCGGCGAGGTGACCCGCCGCCCCGAGGGCAACGAGAACCCGGATCTGCCCACCGGCGAGATCGAGGTCACCGCCACCGAGCTGGAGGTGCTCTCCGAGGCCGCGCCGCTGCCGCTGCCCGTGGACGACCAGGTCGAGGCCGGCGACGACATCCGCCTCAAGTACCGCTACCTGGACCTGCGCCGCAGTGGCCCGGCGAACGCGCTGCGGCTGCGCTCGCGCGCCAGCCACCTCGCCCGGGGAGTGCTGCACGAGCGGGACTTCCTGGAGATCGAGACGCCGACGCTTACCCGCTCGACGCCCGAGGGCGCCCGTGACTTCCTGGTGCCGGTGCGGCTCCAGCCCGGCAGCTGGTACGCGCTGCCGCAGTCGCCGCAGCTGTTCAAGCAGCTGCTGATGGTCGGCGGCATGGAGCGGTACTACCAGATCGCCCGCTGCTACCGCGACGAGGACTTCCGCGCCGACCGGCAGCCGGAGTTCACCCAGCTCGACATCGAGATGTCCTTCGTGACCGAGGACGACGTCATCGACCTCGGCGAGGCGATCGTCTCGGCGCTATGGAAGGACCTGGCCGGGCACGAGATCACCCGGCCGATTCCGCGGATCACCTGGCACGACGCGATGGCCCGGTACGGCTCCGACAAGCCGGACCTGCGCTACGGCGTCGAGCTGACCGAACTGACCGACTACCTGCGCGGCACGCAGTTCCGGGTGTTCGCCGGTGCGATCGACGCGGGCGGCTACGTCGGTGCGGTGGTCATGCCGGGCGGCGCGTCGCAGACCCGCAAGGAGCTTGACGGCTGGCAGGACTGGGCCAAGGCGCGCGGCGCCCGTGGCCTGGCGTACGTGGTGCTGGATGCCGAGACCGGCGAGGCGCGCGGGCCGGTGGCCAAGAACCTCTCCGCCGAGCACCTGGGTGGGCTCGCCGACGCCGTCGGTGCCAAGCCGGGCGACGCGGTGTTCTTCGCCGCCAGCGGCACCGCCCGCGAGGCGCAGGAGCTGCTGGGCGCCGCCCGCGTCGAGATCGCCAAGCGGGCCGGCCTGATCGACGAGAGCGCCTGGGCGTTCTGCTGGGTGGTCGACGCGCCGATGTTCGAACGCACTGACGAGGGCGGTTGGACGGCCGTGCACCACCCGTTCACCTCGCCGAACGCCGAGTGGGTGGACCGGTTCGAGTCCGCGCCGGACCGCGCGTTGGCGTACGCGTACGACATCGTCTGCAACGGCAACGAGATCGGCGGCGGCTCGATCCGTATCCACCGGGGTGACGTGCAGAAGCGGGTCTTCGACCTGCTCGGCATCACGCCGGAGGAGGCGCAGGACAAGTTCGGCTTCCTGCTGGAGGCGTTCAAGTACGGCGCCCCGCCGCACGGCGGCATCGCCTTCGGCTGGGACCGGGTCTGCATGCTGCTCGCCGGCGCGGACTCCATCCGCGAGGTGATCGCGTTCCCGAAGACCCGGGGCGGCTTCGACCCGCTGACCGGCGCGCCGACGCCCATCACCGCCCAGCAGCGCACCGAGGCCGGCATCGACGCCAAGCCCAAGCCGGCCGCCACCGCCCACACCGGCACAGCCGGCCCCGCAGCCCCGGTAGCCGACCCGGTCTAGCCCTCACCGCCCCTCCCACCCTGCCCCGGTGATCTTGAGGTTGACGGGGGCGTGCTCCGGCGCGTCTTCCCGCTAGCCTCATGATCACCAGGGCGGGCGGGGGAGGGGCTGGGATCGTGCGAGTGCTTGTTGTCGGGGGTAGTGGGTTTTTGGGGCGGGAGGTTTGTCGGCGGGCTGTTGCGGCCGGGCGGCAGGTCGTGGGGACCTTCCACTCTCAGGACATCGCGGTGCCGGGTGTCGCGGCGCACCGCCTGGACGTGACAGACCGGGCCGCCGTGCGCGCGCTTGTCGCGCAGGTGCGCCCCGACGCCGTGGTGAGCACCCCCTACCGGTACGACGACTGGACGGTCACCGCCGACGGGGCCGCCAACGTGGCGGTCGCCGCCGCCGAGGCCGGAGTTCGCCTGGTGCACATGTCCAGCGACGCACTGCACGCCGGCCGTCCGTCGCCGTACCTCGACGACGACGTGCCCACCCCGATCCACGCGTACGGTGCCGCGAAGGCCGCCGCCGAGACCGCCGTACGGGCTGTCGACCCCGGCGCGGCGCTCGTGCGTACCTCGCTGATCGTGGGGGAGGGCAGCAAGCAGATCCAGCTCTGCCGGGACGCCCTCGCCGGCCGGGCCACCTTGTTCACCGACGAGACCCGCTGCCCGGTCGACGTCACCGACCTGGCCGACGCCGTGCTGGAACTGGCCTGCTCGTCGTACGCCGGTCTGTTGAACGTGGCTGGCCCCGACGCGGTGAGCCGGGCCGAGCTGGGCCTGCTGGTGGCCGGGCGGTTCGGTCTGGACGCCGCCGCGCTGAAGACCACCACCGGCGCGGCGGCCGGCGTGGTCCGCCCCACCGAGGTACGCCTGGACTGCTCCCGCGCAACGGATCTGCTGCGTACGCGGCTGCGGGGAGTGCGCGAACTCCTGGCCCGCTGAGGCCCATCGTCAGTCATCCCGAGCCTCTGCACGCTTTCTATGCACAACTATTGTGCATAGAAAGCGTGCAGAGTTATTGTGCAAGCATGGAGACGCCTTCACCCGACCGTCCGGCTGAGCCGCGCCGCGTCCATCTGGACAGCCGGCAGGTCCGCACCCTGGCTCACCCGCTGCGGATGCGGCTGCTCGGCTCACTTCGCGTGGACGGTCCGGCGACCGCCACCGCCCTGGCCGAGAAGTTGGGCACCAACACCGGCGCCACGAGCTATCACCTGCGGCAGCTCGCCGAGGTGGGGTTGGTGACCGAGGACCCCGATCGGGGCACCAGCCGGCAGCGCTGGTGGCAGGCCGCGCACGACATCAGCAACTTCGAGCCCACCGACTTCGACGACGACCCGGACGCCCGCGCCGCCGTGCAGTGGATCCAGGCCGACCAGGTGCGGGTGATGGCCGAGCTGTACGAGAGGTGGACGGCCGTCGAGCACCACCAATCCCGGCCCTGGCGTGACGCCGCCGGCATGAGTGACCTGGTGCTGCCGCTCGACCCGGCCCGGTTGCGGGCCCTCAACGACGAGCTGTGGGAGGTGCTGATGCGCTACCGCGACGAGCCCGTGGCCGACGGCGGCGACGTCAAGCCCGTGCACGTGTTCCTGGCCGGCATCCCACGGCTGGACCAGCGCTGGTGAGCGCGCGGCCTGCGCCGGTTCCGCGAGCCCCGCACCCGCCGACAGAGGAGGGCATCCGATGAGCGCGCTGACCGTACGTCAGGTCCGGCAGAGGTTCCTGCTCCTGCACGGGCTGCGGTGGCTGCCCAGCGGCCTGATCATCCCGGTGATGATCCTGTTGATGCAGGAGCGGGGCCTGTCGCTGTCCCAGATCGGGCTGGTCACCGTCGCCCAAGGGCTGGTCGTGTTGGCACTGGAGCTGCCCACCGGCGGCCTCGCCGACGCGCTCGGCCGTCGGCCGGTACTCCTGGTGGCCTGGACACTCGGTCTGGCCTCCCTGCTGATCTTCGCGGTCGCCGACACGTTCGCGGTCTTCGTGCTGGTCTGGGCCCTGCAGGGGGTCTTCCGTGCCCTCGACAGCGGCCCACTGGAGTCCTGGTACGTCGACGCCACCCTCGCCGCCGACCCGGAGGCGAAGTACGAGCCGGGCCTCGGGTACGCCGGCACCGTCATCGGCGTGGCCATCTCCGCCGGCGCGCTGCTGGCAGGCGGCCTGATCGCGCTCGGCCCGATCGGGCCGGTCAGCGCGCTCACCGTCCCGGTGCTCGTCGCCGCGGCTTTCCAGGTGGTGGCCCTGGCCGCCCTTGTGACACTGCTGCGGGAGGTCCGCCCGGCCAAGGGCGCTGGGGCGTTGCGGGCCTCGATCGTCGAGGCGCCCCGGATGATCGGTCAGTCGTTCGGGCTGCTGCGCCGCTCCCGGGTGCTGCTGGCCCTCGTCGCGGTGGAACTGTTCTGGGGCTTCGGCATGGTCACCTTCGAGTCGCTGCTGCCGGTCCGGCTCGCCGAGGTGGTAGGGGATCCGGACCGGGCGGCGGCGCTGCTCGGACCGGCGAACTCGGCGGCCTGGCTGGCCAGTGCGGCTGGTGCCGCCCTCACCCCGCTGCTGCTGCGCTGGCTGGGCGCCGCGCCCAGTGCCGCCCTGCTGCGCATCCTGCAGGGTGCGACGGTGGTCGGGATGGGTTTGTTCGCCGGCCCGGTCGGGGTGCTCGTGGCCTACCTCGCCTGCTACAGCATCCACGGGGCGTCCAACCCGGTGCACATGGGGCTGCTGCACCGCCAGGTCGACGGGCCGTACCGGACCAGCGTGATCTCGCTGAACTCGATGATGGGCCAGCCCGGCTTCGCGGTCGGCGCGGTCGTGCTCACCGCGCTCGCCGACAGGGTCAGCGTCACCGCCGCGATGCTCGTCGGCGCGGTCGTGCTCGCCGTGGCCGCCCCGCTCTACCTGCCGGCCTGGCGGGCCGGTCGCCAGCCCGCCGACCCGCCGTCCGATCAGAGCGCGGTCTCGGCCGATCAGGGCGCGGTCCCCGTGCCCGCCGAGCCCTCACGCGGTCAGTGACAGCCGAACGCCTGCCGCTCCGGCCGTCCGGGAAGGATTCCCTCTCCGACGGCCGGAGCTACGCGCCCCGCCTCAGGCGAGGCGTACCGAGGTGAGGCCGACGGCATCCGTTGCCTCGGGTCATGCTCCGTCATGCGTCAGATGCTGCTCGCCCCACTTCGACAGGGGCTGAAGTGCGGCGATCAACTCTTCGCCCGCGGCGGTCAGGCTGTAGGTGATCTGCACCGGCGTGCTGGGGATTACCGTGCGCTCGATGAGGCCGCGGGCCTGGAGGTCTTTGAGTCGGACGGTGAGTTGAGGGTCGGAGATGCCGCTGACCAGGGCGCGGTACTCCTTGAATCGGCGAGCGCCGCGGACCGCTGCGATCAAGATCGGTCCGGTCCATCGGGCCCCGATGACATCGATCGCGCGCAGGACGAGGTGGCACCTTTCCTCGTCGATCCGACCGTTGAGAGACTTGGTCACTTTCTCAGGGTAAGTAACTTGGGTCGGGTCGACAAACCTGTTGCGCGAACGGGCCGGCGTTGGTCACCGCACCGTCGCTGCCCAGGGTGGCGACTCCGGGTGCGACGGGGCGGTGCCTGCCTGGCCGACCGAACTACCTTCCGGTGTCAGGCATCCAACGGCCGGAGCCACTCGATTTCCACGTCCAGGTTCTTGAAGAACTGACCGTGGTAGGTCCGCAGGGAGGGATTCTGCATGTGGCGGAGCAGGTCCGCACCGCTTGACCACCGCTCGTAGAACGCATAGACGCCCGGCTGGCCGAGAGTGGCGTGAATCGCGTACTGCTCGCAACCTTCTTCCTCGCGTGCAGCGGACATCATCGCCGTGAACGCCTTCTGCATCTCGTCGTCGCTCTTGCCCGGCTTGAGTCGAGCCAGCGAGGAAATCGCGATCGGGCTGGTTGAGGCCAGTACCTCGGCCGGCACCAGGTCGTCGGGAAGAACATGCTCGTTGCTGGTCATTCCGGTGGTCCTTTCGTGTCTTCAGATCCTTCGGCCCGGGACCGAGGCGATCACCGAATCCGAGATGGTTCGGCAACGGGGCGAGTTGCCCCAGGCGCCAGAAAGCGGCTGCGTCGGCCGGCCAACTCCTCGGCCCTCAACGAGTTTCGAGCGGCCGCTTGATCCTCACAACATGACCCCAAGTTACTTACTTGACCCAAGTAACTTGGTATCTCCTACCGGGGAAGCCCTCGAACGCGGAACACCACACGAATCGGTGGAGATTGGCGACTCGACCGATTGGGTACATCACGCGCCGACCTACTGGGAACCCCCACCGGAGGACCGACATGCTCGCCATTCTCGCGGCCATCGTCTTTGGCTTCGCCCTGCTGCTCGACCTGCTCAACACCGACTTCGGCGCACCGGACCTGTTCAACTGGAACACCCTCGTGCTCATCGGTCTGCTCCTGCTCTCGCTCTACCTGGCCGGTGTGGGTAGCGGCCCGCGCGGCGGTGGCGGCGGTGGCGGCGGTCGCTGGTACCGGGGGCGTCGCCCCGGTCGCGGCTGACCGGAACCGACCATCGATGGCCCGGCCCGCGGCGCGATTCCGGCGTCGCGGGCACGGCCCGGTACTGTCTTCGTGATGGAGTCCGACGCCCTCTTCTCCCTCGGTGCGCCCACCGGGTCGCGCAGCGCGCCCGAGGGTCCCGCCGGTGTCGACGGCTTCACTCCGGTAGCAGACGATTCGCCCCTGCCCGTCCGGATGCGCCCGGCAACCCTCGACGAGCTGGTCGGCCAGGACCACCTGCTCGCCCCCGGCGCGCCACTGCGGCAACTGGTCTCCGGCGGCGCCCCGCTGTCGGTCATCCTCTGGGGACCGCCCGGCAGCGGCAAGACCACAATCGCGCACCTGGTCGCGGCGGCCACCGACCGCCGGTTCGTCGCCATGTCGGCGCTGTCCGCCGGGGTCAAGGACGTCCGCGCGGTCATCGAGACGGCCCGCCGGCAGCGCCGCTCCGGCGGCCCGCAGACCGTCCTGTTCATCGACGAGGTGCACCGGTTCAGCAAGACCCAACAGGACTCGCTGCTCGCCGCCGTCGAGGACCGCACTGTCACGCTGCTCGCCGCCACCACCGAGAACCCGTACTTCTCGGTGATCTCCCCGCTGCTGTCCCGGTGCGTGCTGCTCACCCTGCAACCGCTCGACGACGACGCGGTACGCGGCCTGCTGCGCCGGGCGGTCACCGACGAGCGCGGCCTCGGTGGCACCCTCACCCTTGAGCCCGAGGCCGAGGATCACCTGGTCCGGCTCGCCTCCGGTGACGTCCGCAAGGCGCTGACCGCGCTGGAGGCGGCGGCGGCCTCCGCCGCGGCTCTCGGGACCGGGCGCATCGACCTCGCCACCGCCGAGCAGGCCGTCGACGTGGCGGCGGTGCGCTACGACCGCGACGGCGACGCCCACTACGACGTGGTAAGCGCGTTCATCAAGAGCATGCGCGGCTCGGATGTGGACGCCGCCGTGCACTGGTTGGCCCGCATGCTTGTCGCCGGTGAGGACGCCCGGTTCATCGCCCGCCGGCTTGTCATCTTCGCCAGCGAGGACGTCGGCATGGCCGATCCCACAGCGTTGAGCGTGGCCACCGCCGCCGCGCACGCCGTCGAGTACGTCGGGCTGCCCGAAGTGCAACTCAACCTGGCCCAGGCGGTGATCCACCTGGCCACCGCGCCCAAGTCGAACTCGGCCACCACGGCCATCGGTGCCGCCATCGCCGACGTACGGGCCGGCAAGGGTGGCCCGGTGCCGCGCGGACTGCGCGACGCCCACTACGCCGGCGCCCGAGGGCTCGGCCACGGCACCGGCTACCGCTACCCGCACGACGACCAGCGCGGCGTGGTCACCCAGCAGTACGTCCCGGACGACCTGGTGGGCACCGACTACTACCAGCCCAGCCCGCACGGGGCGGAGCGGTCGGTGGCGACCCGGTTGCCGCTGCTGCGCCGGATCGTGCGCGGCCTGCCGACGCCACCCGCCCGACCGGAGGCACCGGCAGCCGGGGCACCCGTAACGGCGAACGCCCCATCGGCGCTTGCCGGTGAGAACGGTCGCCCGACCATGGGTACGGGCGGTCCCAGCACGACGCAGGACAGCGGCACTGACGCCGCAGGAGAGGGTCAACAGTGAGATCGCGTGGTGCGGATCGCCCGGACGAGGGCCCGGACGAGCGGCGTGATCCCCGCGCCAAGGGCCGCCGCTGGGGTCGTGGCCGAGCCGAGGCCGAGCCGGAGGAGCCGGTAGCCGGCGAGGAGTTCGGCTGGATCGACGACCTGCGCTCGGCCAAGCAGCAACGCACCGAGTTGGGCCCGGACGGCGCGCCGGCCGAACATGTTCCGCCACGCGCGGGCGCGCCCGCGCCGCCGGACGCGCCGCCCGCTCCACGCCGCGGTGACCCGGACGGCCCCGGGGCACGCCGCCCGACTGACGGCCCCTGGCCGGGTGAGCCGCCGCAGGCTCGTCGCCCGGACGAGCGGCCACCCGCCGACCGCCCTCGCGCCGCAGGTCCCGGTGCCCCGGCCGAGCGTCCCCGTGTCGCGGGTCCAGGCGCCCCGGCGCAGGGCCAGCCGATGCCGCGTGGCGCACAGCCGGTTCCCGGTGCCGGTCCCCGAGTTGGCGGACCTCCACCATCCGCAGCCCGCCCGACCGGCGGCGACCCGGCCGGTCCACCCGGGCCGCTGCCGCCGGCAGGGGCTCCCACCGGCACGGCCCGGCCGCGTCCGGCGTCGGCGCCGCCCGGCCCGCCTGTCGGCCCATCGAGCGCCGGTGCCCCAACCGGTCGCCGTCCGGACGCTGCCGTGCCGGCTGGCCGGGCGGAGACGATGCCGCCACCGCGCCGACCCGACGCCGTACCACCGAGCCGTCGGCCGGGCCCCGAACCCGCCGCGCCCGGCCGTCCACTGACCACCGACGGTCCGCCCTCCGGCCGGCGTACGACCGGACCGGTGCCCGATCCGGCGCGGGCCGCCGGTGGTCCGCCCCGGATCGACGGGCCGCCGCCCGGTGTCGTGCCACAGGCCGCCGACGGTCCACGACCCGACCCCGCGATCGACGGTGACCCGCGTGCGGCCCGGCGTCGTCCCGGCCCGGCGGACCCGGGAGCGCCGCAGCCGCCCGGTCCTCCCCGCCCGGCCACCGGCCGCCGCCGCGCCGCCGACGAGCAGGAGGCCGTGGTGCCCCGCTCGGGCAACGCGCCACCGGTGCCGTCCGCGTCCAGCGCGCCGCCCGCGTCCGCCGTTCAGCCTGGCGGCGTGCAGTCCGGCACCCGGCAGCCCGGTGGTGTGCCGCGCGGTGCCGCGCAGCCGGGCACTGCGCAGCATGGCGCCCGGCAGCCCGGTGTCCGCCAACCCGGCCCGGCACAGTCCGGCCCCGGCACTGTGCAGCCGGGTCCCGGACCGGCGCAGCCCGGCCCCGGCCAGCGCGGTCCGGCGCAGCCCGGCCCACGGCAGCCTGGTCCGACGCAGCCAGGCCCCGGGCAGCCCCGTCCGACGCAGTCCGGCCCTGTGCAGCCCGGTCCGGCACAACCTGGTGCCGGTCCGGCGTCGACCGGTGCCGCGCCGGTTGGCCCCGCTCGCGGGGGGACCGCACCCACCGATGGCGCCGGCCGCCGCCGGGCGACCACCGACGAGCAGGGCCGACGTCCTCCGGTCGGCGGTGAGCCCCGGGCGGACCGCCCGGAACGTCCGGCGGACTGGCTCCGTCAGGCCGGCCGGCTGCCACACACCGATCCCGGCCTGCCGGTGGTCAACCGGCGTGGCGGCGGTGCGCCTGCCCCGGCCGGCAACCGGCCCACCGAGCGCCGTCCGGCGCCGTCCGCAGACGATCTGACGGGCCGCTCCACGGGTCCGCTCGCCGTGCCGGACCCGGCCGCGGAACGCACCGGCGGTCAGCGGCCCGTCGGGCCACCACCTGACCCGGGTGCGCCCGCTCCCACTGGTCGCGTCGCCCGGCCCGGCGTCGACGGACCCCCCGCTGCCCGTCCCGGCGACGACCCGTACGCCAATCCCGGTGGCGCGCCCGCACGAGGTGGTGCCCGCGCAGCCGCGCCCGGCGGCAGGGCACGGGTCGACCCCGGCGGCGCTCCGGCCGCCGGTCGCCGTGGTCCCGACGGCCCACCTCGCCCCGGAATCGACGCGCTCGACCGGGGTGCCGCGCACCCGGATGGTCCAGGCCGTGGCGCTGTGCCCCCGGGTGCTGGTCCGGACGGCCCGCCGCGCTCCCGTCCCGATGGTCCGGCTCGCGGTGCTGCCCGTCCGCCCGTCGGCGACGCCCGGCCCGGTGGCGAGCCCGTTGCCGGTCCCGGGTCGCCGGTGGCGGCGCGCGGTGGCGCTCCGGTCCGTCCGGCGGACCGCGCCGCCGGTCGTGCCCTGCCGCCGCACCGCGAGGCCGGCCGTCCCGAACCCAGCGGCGTCGCCCCCGTGCCGCCGCCCGGCCGCCCCGGCGAGCCCGTCGGCGTGGCCCGAGCGGCCGCCGCGGTGCCCGCCGTGGCCGGGCCGGCCGACCGCCCCGCCTCCGAACCGGCAGGCGGGCAGCCCTTGCGTACGGCCGGTCCGGACACACCCGACGACGACGAAGGCGCCCCGGGCGCGCGGTCGGAGTTGCGCCGGCAATTGCGCGAGCGGCGTCGGCTGCGGGCGGCGGTGCTGGTGCTGGTCAGCGTCGTGCTGCTCGGCGCGGTGCCGCTTTTCTTCGGCGTCCGCACGCTGAGCCGGGACCCGGTCTTCGACAACCTGGACCAGCTCAACGTCCCCGCGTGGGCCGCCACGAAGACTGTCGACGACGTCAGCGGCAGCCGCTGGTGCCTGCTCGACTGCCGGCTCCGTGAGCGCACCGTCACCTCCGAGAAGTCGCCCGAGGAGACGGCGAAGGTGTACGAGGACGCGCTTCGTCAGGACGGCTGGCAGCCGTGGAAGGTGAGTCGCTGCCCCGAGCAGGAGACGAAGGGCACCTACACGTGCTGGCGTCAGGACGAGTTGACCCTCGACCTGTGGGTGCGCCAGCCGACGTGTGTGCCACCGCCTGTCGACGGGGAGCCGGCGGTCGTGCCGTCGCCGGAGGAATCGGCCGCTGCGGGGGAGTGTGCCGGCTCGTTGGTGTCGGTGAAGGTACGCAACGCCATCGACGACGAACGGACCAGACCGCAGCCCGCCACCGACCCGTCACTGACCGGCGAGGATCCGTTCCCGACGGTCAGCGGGGATCCGCTCAGCGACCTGACACCCTCACCGTCCTGAGCCGGTCTCCATCACGGACGGTAGGGTCTGGGGCTGACGGGCCCGCCCGCGACCGCTGACCGGCGACGGCTCGGTGGTTCGGCGTGGGCACCGTGGCGGTGCGTTCCGGGGACGTCGGATCCTGCGGAACTCTGTATGAGGAGGACAGGCGTGAGCGACATGGGAGAGGTCGCGGCGCTGATCGCGGCGAGCGCGTTCGCGGTGCTGGTGCTCATCCTGACGCTGCCGATCCTGCGGCTGCGGCACACGGTGGACGCCACCACCCGAATGATCAACGACCTCAACGATCGGACCGCACCTTTGCTCGGCGACGTGAACACCACGGTGAAGAACGTCAACACCGCGCTGGAGCAGGTGCAGACGTCGCTCGACGGTGTGAACCTGCAACTGGCGAAGGTCGACACCATGACCAGCCACGCGCAGAACGTCACCGCCAACGTCGCCAACCTGGCCACGGTGGTCTCCGCCGCGGCCGCGAACCCGCTGGTGAAGGTGGCCGCGTTCGGTTACAGCGTGCGCAAGGCCGCCGCTGGCCGCCGGCATGCCGAGACCGAGCGCGAGGTACGCGACACCATCAAGCAGCAGCGGCGGGCCGCGCGGCGCGGTAACCGCTGAGCAGCCGGCCAGCAGGAGGTAGCGAGACATGAGGCGGTTGTTCTGGCTCGGCATCGGTGTGGCCGTCGGCGTGATCGTGGTCCGCAAGGCGACCCGGACGGCGCAGGCGTACACCCCGGCGGGCATCGCCAGCACGTTGTCGGAATCCGCTGGCGGCCTGGTCGAGTCGCTGCGTAGCTTCGTGGAGGACGTCCGGATCGGGATGGCCGAGCGTGAGCAGGAGATCCATGCCGCGTTCGCTCGGGGCGAGGCGTTCGACGACCAGTACGCCGAGCTGCGGGAGGACCCGCGGATCGGCGATCGAGAAATCTTTCCGGAGGAACACCAGCGATGAAGACGGCGGAGATCAAGCGGCGGTACCTCGCGCATTTCGAGGCGAACGGCCACGCCGTGGTGCCGTCCGCTCCGCTGCCCGCCATCAGCGATCCGAACCTGCTGTTCGTCAACGCCGGTATGGTGCAGTTCGTCCCCTACTTCCTGGGTCAGCAGACCGCGCCGTACCGGCGGGCGGTGAGCGTGCAGAAGTGCATCCGTACCCCGGACATCGACGAGGTCGGCAAGACCAGCCGGCACGGCACGTTCTTCCAGATGAACGGCAACTTCTCGTTCGGTGACTACTTCAAGGACGGCGCGATTCCCCTCGCGTGGGACCTGGTGACCAAGTCGCAGGCCGACGGCGGGTTCGGTCTGGACCCGGAGCGGATCTGGCCGACGGTCTACCTCGACGACGACGAGGCGTACGACATCTGGCGTTCGGTGGGTGTGCCCGCGGCGCGGATCGTCCGCCGGGGCAAGGCGGACAACTTCTGGTCGATGGGGATTCCCGGGCCGTGCGGTCCGTGCTCCGAGCTGTTCTACGACAGGGGCCCGGAGTACGGCCGCGAGGGCGGCCCGGCGGTCGACGAGGACCGCTACATGGAGTTCTGGAACCTCGTCTTCATGCAGTTCGAGCGGGGTCCGGGCACCACCAAGGACGACTATCCGATCCTCGGTGACCTGCCGGCGAAGAACATCGACACCGGCATGGGCCTGGAGCGGATGGCCTCGATCCTGCAGGGTGTGGACAACCTGTACGAGATCGACGAGGTCCGGCCGATCCTGGACCGGGCTGCCGAGCTGACCGGCAAGCGGTACGGCGCGCACTCCGGGCACGTGGCGAGCGAGTCGCACCCCGACGACGTGCGGCTGCGGGTGGTCGCCGACCACGTGCGGACCGCGCTGATGCTGATCGGTGACGGCGTGACGCCGAGCAACGAGGGTCGCGGCTACGTGCTGCGGCGGATCATGCGCCGGGCGATCCGGTCGATTCGGCTGCTGGGCTGGCAGGACCGGGCGCTGCCCGAGTTGCTGCCGGTGGCGCGGGACTGCATGGCGCCGTCGTACCCCGAGCTGGCGACCGACTTCGACCGCATCGCGCAGTACGCGTACGCGGAGGAGGACGCCTTCCTGTCGACGCTGCGTGCGGGCACCACGATCCTGGACACGGCGATCGCCGAGACCCGCACGGCGGGCGGCACGGCGCTGTCCGGTGCGAAGGCGTTCCAGTTGCACGACACGTACGGCTTCCCGATCGACCTGACGCTGGAGATCGCTGCGGAGCAGGGCCTCACTGTCGACGACGAGGGTTTCCGCCGGTTGATGGCCGACCAGCGGACCCGGGCGAAGGCGGACGCGCAGGCGCGCAAGACCGGCCACACCGACGTGTCGGCGTACCGGTCGGTGCTCGACTCGGGTGGCCCGGTGACGTTCACCGGCTACAGCGAGGTGGCGCGCGAGTCGCGGGTGCGGGCGCTGCTGGGTGGGGCCGGCCCGGTTCAGGCGGCGGCCGAGGGCGAGACCATCGAGTTGGTCCTCGACACGACCCCGTTCTACGCCGAGGGCGGTGGCCAGCAGCCCGACCACGGCATGATCACCGTCGGCGACGGTCAGGTCGAGGTGCTCGACGTGCAGCAGCCGGTGCCCGGCCTGATCGTGCACCGTGCCCGGGTGATCCGGGGTGAGGTGCGCGCGGGCGACACCGGCTACGCCGAGATCGACACCACCCGGCGGCGGGCGATCTCCCGGTCGCACACCGCCACCCACCTGGTGCACCAGACCATGCGTAACTTCCTCGGCGAGTCGGCCACCCAGGCGGGTTCGTTGAACGCGCCCGGCCGGCTGCGGTTCGACTTCAATACCCCGACCGGGGTGTCGCCGACAGTGCTGCGGGACGTGGAGCAGCAGGTGAACGAGGTGCTGCTGGCCGACCTGGAGGTGCACGCCTTCATCACGTCGCTGGACGAGGCGCGGCGGATCGGGGCGATGGCGCTCTTCGGGGAGAAGTACGGCGAGGAGGTGCGGGTCGTCGAGGTCGGCGACTACGCCCGGGAGCTGTGCGGCGGCACGCACGTGGCGCGCTCGGCCCAGCTCGGCCTCGTGAAAATCCTCTCCGAGTCGTCGATCGGTTCGGGTGTGCGCCGCGTCGAGGCGCTTGTCGGCATGGACGCGTTCGGCTTCCTGGCCCGCGAGCACCTGCTGGTGTCCCGGCTGGCCGAGCTGTACCGGGTGCCCAACGACCAGGTCGCCGACCGGGTGGAGCAGACGGTCACCCAGCTCCGGGACGCCGAGAAGGAGCTGGAGAAGCTGCGCGCCCAGCTGGTGCTGGGTGGGGCGGGAGCGCTCGCCGCGCAGGCGAAGGACGTGCGTGGGGTGGCGTACGTGGGCACCGAGGCGCCCGAGGGCGCGGCCGGTAACGACGTGCGGACCCTGGCGCAGGAGATCCGCGGCAAGATCGACCCGGCGCGGCCGGCGGTGGTAGCGGTGGCGGCCCGGGCGAACGGCAAGGCGTCGCTGGTGGTGGCTGTCAACGCGGCGGCCCGCAGCCGTGGCCTGGCGGCGTCGGCCCTGGTGAAGGCGGCGTTCTCCGGGCGTGGTGGGGGCAGCCCCGATCTGGCCCAGGGCGGCGGCCTGCCTGCGGCCGAGGCGCCGAATCTGCTACTCACCGTCGAGAAGGCGATCATCGAGGCGTGATATCACGATCAGTGTCGGCCAGGGCGGACCGTTTGGTCCGCCCTGGCTCGTCTGCCCCTCAGGTGACAGTCGGTGAGTGAGCGCATGCGTGGTGTACGGATCGGCGTGGACGTCGGTCAGGTGCGGGTGGGGATCTCCCGCTCGGATCCGGACGGCATCCTCGCCACGCCGCTTGTCACTCTGGCCCGTGACCTCACGGCGGCGCCGGATGCGGTGCCGAGTGACATTGCCCAGGTGGCGGCTCTGGTGGCCGAGCACGAGGCCGTCGAGGTTGTCGTCGGCCTTCCGGTCAATCTCGCCGGCAAGCACGGCCCGGCGGCGGTCGGAGTGAAGGCGTACGCTGACCGACTGGTCGATGTGATAGCGCCCGTCCCGGTAACGCTCACTGACGAGAGGATGTCGACCGTGGTCGCTTCTCGTAGGCTGGCCGAGCGTGGCGTTCGGGGCAAGCGTCAACGTGCGGTTGTCGACCAGGCGGCCGCGGTGGAGATCCTGCAGAGCTGGCTGGACGCGCAGCGGAGGCGGACGTAATGATCGACGATCTGGACCTTGGGTTCGACGAGCCGGAGCGGGGCGAGAAGGGTCGGCACCGGCGCAGCTTCCGCAAGCGCAAGGGCGGCTCCGGCGGGGGCCGGGGCAAGACGTTCCTGGCTCTGCTGATGGCCCTGGTCCTGCTGGGCACCATCGGTGGTGGGGCTTTCTACGGTTTCGACCGGATCCAGAACTACTTCGTCACGCCCGACTACGACGGCGCCGGGGCCGGCGAGGTCACCGTCGAGATCAAGAACGGCGCGCTGCTTGCCGACATGGCCGACGCTCTGGTCGCCGCCGACGTGGTGAAGAGCCGCAAGGCGTTCGTCGAGGCCGCCGAGGCCAACTCGCGCAGCAAGAACATCCAGCCGGGCACGTACAAGCTGCGCAAGCAGATGAGCGGCGAGAGCGCCGTCACCGCGATGCTCGACCTGAAGAACAAGATCGTCAACGGGTTGACAATCCCCGAGGGGCGCACCGCCAAGAACATCTACAAGCTGCTCTCCGAGAAGACCAAGATCCCGGTCAAGGAGTTCGAGGCCGCCGCGAAGGACCCGGAGGCGCTCGGCGTACCGGACTGGTGGTTCACGCGCGACGACGGCAAGAAGGTAGTGAAGTCCGTCGAGGGCTTCCTCTTCCCGGACACGTACGAGATTCCGCCGAAGGCCACCGCGGAGAGCATCCTCAAGCTGATGGTGGACAACTTCCTCTCGGTGACCGGCGAGATGAAGTTCGCCGACCGGGTGCAGAAGGAACGCAAGGTCAGCCCGTACGAGGCTCTGATCGTGGCGTCGCTGGCCCAGGCCGAGGCCGGCAACAAGGACGACCTCGGCAAGGTGGCCCGGGTGGCCTACAACCGGGTGTACGGCGAGTTCCCCTGCAACTGCCTGGAAATGGACGTCACCGTCAACTACTACCTGGAGTCGGTCGGCCGGGCGACCAAGTCGTCCAAGCAGATGACGGCGGCGGAGTTGGACGACCCGAAGAACCCGTACAACCGCAAGCTGCGGGGCATGATCCCCACCCCGATCAACAACCCCGGTAAGGAAGCCCTGGAAGGGGCGATGGACACGCCGGTCGGCAAGTGGCTCTACTTCGTGGCGATCGACAAGCAGGGTCACTCCGCCTTCGCCGAGACCTATCCGGAGCATCAGCGTAACGAGGCCAAGGCCCGCGAGGCCGGCATCATCTGATGGCACTGGTTCGGCGTGCGGCGGTGTTGGGGAAGCCGATCGCGCACTCGCTCTCCCCGGTGATCCACAACGCCGGCTACGCCGCCGCGGGGCTGACCGGCTGGTCGTACACCCGGATCGAGTGCGCGGCGGCGGAGCTGCCGGCCCTGGTCACCGGCCTGGGCCCGGAGTGGGCCGGGCTGTCGGTGACCATGCCGGGCAAGGAGGCGGCGCTCGCCGTGGCCGACGCCGCGTCGCCTGTCGCCGCCGCCGTCGGCGCGGCGAACACGTTGGTACGCCGTCCGGACGGCTCCTGGTACGCGGACAACACCGACGTGGGCGGCATGGTGCACGTGCTCACCGACGCCGGGGTACGCGCCGGTGCGGCGATGACAGTGCTAGGCGCGGGTGGAACGGCCCGCGCCGCGCTCGCCGCCGCCGCGCGGCTGGCCTGTTCCTCGGTGACGGTGGTGGCCCGCCGCCCCGAGGCGGTCGACGAGCTGCGTCCCGTGGCGGACGCGCTCGGGGTCGCGCTGAGCGCCGGGGCCTGGGTGGACGCGCCCCGCCACCTCACCGCCGACGTCGTGGTGTCCACTGTGCCGGCGGGCGTCGCCGATCCGTTGGCCGAAACGGTGACCTGGTCGCCGGGCGCGGTGTTCTTCGACGCGGTGTACGACCCGTGGCCGACACCGCTGGCCGCCTCCGCGCTAGCGGCAGGCCTGCGGGTGGTGTCCGGTTTGGACCTGCTGCTGGCCCAGGCGCTCGGGCAGTTCGAGCAGTTCACAGGTGTCGCGGCCCCGGTCGAGGCGATGCGGGAGGCCCTGCGGCAGGCAACCGGGCGACTTCCTTAGCTGACTCTTAAGACGCGCTTACGGAAAACTGTCCTGCGCGCGACATTCCCTGGTCGTGGATACGCTGCACCCGGTTACCACAGCAGACACAGGGAGTTTTCCTTGACCAGGCACGGACTGCACCGCATCACCCGGTTCCGCTCCGGGCCCCGGCGCAAGGCGATCGCCCTCGGCGTGGTCGGGGGTGCCGTGGTGGCGGGCCTCGTGGCGACAATGATGCCGCTGCTGGCCAGCGACGAGCTGTCGATTCGCGCGACGGCGGACACCACTGCGACCGCTGTCACGCAGGATGGCGACAACGCCGTCAAGTCGACCCTCGCCACCTGTCCGGTGCGCTGCGACGGCAACCCGCGGGGCGGCCGGGAGGCTGTCGTCGAGTTCGCTGTGACAAACGTGCCGGCCGCCGCTGTCAACGTGCGGGCGACGCTGCGGATGCACACCTGGCAGCAGTTCGCCGCCACGGTGACGGCGCACGCCTCGACGTTGAGCGCCCGCGAGGCGCGGCCGACTCCGACGTCGGCCGGCACCGCGCTGTCCACCGTGACCGGGGTCGCCAAGGGCGTCAACGAGTGGGATGTGTCCACGCTGGTCACCGGCAACGGCACCTGGACGGTGTCGCTCGCCCAGACCGGCCTGGACACCCGCATCTACTGGGCGTCGGTGGAGAACCGCAACCCGGACCTGCGGCCCAGCCTGACGATCACCTATGACATCGGCACCGCGCCCTCGTCCGCGCCGACCACCCGCCCCGCCCCGGCGCCGTCGCCGAGCGCACCGCCGACCACCACCGCGCCCAAGCCGTCGCCGACAGTCGCGCCGACCCGGACGCCGACCGCTACGGCGAGCGCGGAACTCCCGTCCGGCAAGTGCGGGTCGGTGTCGGACAAGCTCGTACCGTCCTGCGGCGCCTGGTGGGGCATGTACTCACCCGCCGGTGCGTCCGGCGGCTGGGACCACGGCAAGGCGATCACCGACGTGGAGGCGCAGGTCGGCCGCAAGTTCGACATCGTGCACCGCTACCACGACTTCTCCAACGCCGGCAGCAACGGTGCCTTCCCCGACGCGTACGAGCAACAGCAGATGCGCGAGGGCCGGCTGATGTTCTTCGCCTGGGAGTCCCGCAACTTCTCCGCCGGCTCGACGCTGAAGTGGGCCGACGTCTACAGCGGTCGGCAGGACGCGACGATCGACGCGGTCGCCGGCCGCATCCGGGCCGCCAAGGTGCCCGTGTTCATGGGGTTCGACCACGAGCCGGAGGACGAGCCGGAGAAGGGCAGCGACGCCGAGTTCGTCAGGGCCTGGCGGTACGTGCACGAGCGCTTCGCCAAGGCGGGTGCCGACAACGCGGTCTGGGTCTGGACGATGATGGGCTGGTCCGGGCACTACTCCCGGTACGCGGGTCTCTACCCCGGTGACCGCTACGTCGACTGGGTGGCCTACGACCCGTACAACTTCCACGTCTGCAACAACAGCACTGTGTGGAAGAGCCCGAGCACCACAGTGAGCGGCTTCTACCGCTGGCTGGACGAGAACGGGATCGGTGCCGGCAAGCCGCGGATGCTCGCCGAGTTCGGCACGAACTTCAACTCCGCCGACCCGGGCGCCAAGCAGCGCTGGTTCCAGGACTTCCCGGCCGCGCTCAAGGCACACCCGAAGATCAAGGCTGCCATCTACTTCAATTCGCCGGGCATGACCACCCGTACGGCGACCTGCGACATGACGATGAACCACAACGCCTCTGCGCTGGCCGGCTTCTCGCAGGCCGGCAAGGACCCGTACCTGCGGCAGCCCACCGGAGGGAGCCGCTGAAGATCATAAAGGGGCCTGACAGCACGCCGTTTACCGAGGTCGGACGTCCGATCCTCCGGTGTCTGTCGGTTTGCAGATTCATGCACCGCCCAATCGGCGGATGCGCCTGACAGGGTGGACGAGGCACGCTACCTCGGGTTCTCATCCATCTTGGAGGCGCAGCGTGCCTAAAATTCCGCCCTTGTGGCGTTTGTCAGGAAGACGTCGTACCCGGGCGGGGGTTGTCGTGCTGGCGGTCGTCGCCGCGACACTCAGCGTGCCCACGGCGTCCTCGGCGGCGGTGGTCCCGGTCCCCGAGACCGCGACCCTCGTGTCCACGAACCCCGCCGACCAGACCCCACATGCCCGCGACGGTGAGGCGCGCGCGTTCGCGCAGGTCGGCAACACCGTCTTCGTCGGCGGCAGCTTCACCCAGATCCGGCAGACCGCCACGTCCGCCTGGGTCACCCAGCGTTACCTCTTCGCGTACGACCGCACCACCGGCACGATCTCCACGAGCTTCCTGCCGGTGCTCGACGGCGCTGTCAACACGCTCATCGCAGGCCCCGGCGGCACGCTCATCGCCGGCGGCGCGTTCAAGAACGTCAACGGGGTCGCCCGGCGCAACCTTGTCGCCCTCGACCCGAGCACCGGCGCGATCATCGACAGCTGGGTCGGGCGCTCCGACGGCGGCAACGTCCGTGACATGGCGCTGAACGGCAACTGGCTCTACGTGGCCGGCGCGTTCAACTGGCTCAACGGCACCGCCCACGCCGGCCTCGCCCGGCTCAACGCGACCACCGGCGCCATCGACCCGACCTTCAACATCAACGCCACTGTCGGGCGGCACGGCACCAACTCGTACGTGTGGGCGATCGATGTCGCGCCGGACGGCAACACACTTGTCGTCGGCGGCAACTTCACGCTGGTCAACGACCTGCCGCGCAACCAGATGGCGCTTGTCGACGTCTCCGGCACCCCGTCGGTGCTCGACTGGAGCACCGAGAAGTTCGTCGCGCCGTGCGCGGACCCGGCGACCTTCGTGCACTACGTGCAGGACGTGCGGTTCGGCGAGGACGGCAGCTGGTTCGTGGTCGGCACCAACGGCGGCTCCGGCTGGCCGAACGCGTACTGCGACGCGCTGGTCCGCTTCGAGACCGCCGCCCGGGGCAGCGGGCAGCTCGCCACCTGGGCCGACTTCACCGGCAACGACACCATCACCTCGGTCGAGGTTGCCGACAACGTCATCTACCTGGGCGGGCACTTCCGCTGGTTGAACAACCCGAACGCCAGTGACCGGGCCGGCAACGGCGCTGTCGACCGGCTCGGCATCGCGGCGGTCACCCCGGCCACCGGTATGCCGGTGAACTGGAACCCGCGCCGCAGCGGCAGCTCCTCGATGCCGGCAGGCACCTCCAACTGGGGTTCCTCGGTGCCGGTGCTGTGGCGGGGGCCGGACGGTCTCCACTTCGGCCACAACTCCGACGGGATGGGCAACGAGTACCACGGCCGGCTCGGCGTGTTCCCGCTCGCTGGCGGGCGTACCTTCACGCCGAAGAACCCGCCGACGGCGACGACCGGCAACCTCTACGTTGGCACCGCCCCGGGCACGCTGGCGAAGGTGCCGTTCGACGGCACCACGCTGGGTACCGCTGCCACGGTCAGCCAGCCCAACTACACGGGTGCCGGCGCGACCTGGCGGGTGTCCGACCGGATCTACTGGTCGCACACCGTCTCGGGCACGCCCACGGGCAGCCGGATCGACATCTCGATGTTCAACGGCGGCGCGATCGGCGCGCCGTGGGAGGCGTCCGGCTACAACGACTGGTTCAACGCGGCAGCGCTGACCGGTGGGTTCTTCCTCGACGGACGGTTGTACTACACCCGTACCGGCGCCAACAACCTCTACTACCGCTACTTCGAGATCGACGGCAACTACCTGGGCGCGACCGAGTTCGCCCTGCCGACGACAGGCGTCACGTGGTCGACGGTGCGGGGCATGGCGTGGGTCGGTGGCAAGATCGTCTATGGTGCGACCGACGGCACGCTGCGCAGTGTTCCGTTCGACCCGACGGCCGCGCCGGCCGCTGTGGTCGACGGTACGACGGCGACGGTGATCGCCCCCGCGACCACCGAATTGTCCTGGTCTACCCCGTCGACGTTCTTCTCTGTGCAGTAGCGGTTAACGGTTCGTAACGGAACATCGGTAGATTGTTCACGTTGGGCCGGCGGCGGCACCCCCGCCGCCGGCCCCGCGACATGGGGGAGGGTCGTTGGTCGGCGCCGCTGGCATCCGCGCGAAGAGCGCGGTGCGCCTGGTCTTCGCGGTCAAACGCCTGTGGTATCGGCTCCGCTACCGTCGGCTGACACTCGGCCGCGACGTGGAGATCCGAGGCCGGATCCGGCTGCGTCGCGGCGTACGCGTGACCATCGGCGACCGGACCCGCATCAACAAGCTGGTCCGCTTCGCCGGCCCCGGCGAGGTGCGCGTCGGCACCGACTGTCTGCTCAACGCCACCTGGATCGGCACCTGGACGTCGGTGACAGTGGGGGACCGCTGCCTGCTCTCCGATTGTGAACTTCTCGACAACGACTTCCACAACCTGCCGCCCGAGCTGCGCCACGCGCCGCCCGGCGCGGCCACGCGCGCCCCGATCGTAATCGAGGAGAATGTCTGGATCGGCGCGCACGCCCTGGTGATGAAGGGTGTCCGCGTCGGGCGGGACAGCGTCGTGGGCGCGGCGACGGTGGTCCGCACTGATGTGCCACCCCGCGTCGTCGTCATCGGCAATCCCCAACAGACGGTGAAGAAGTTCCATGACTGACGCCGCACCCGCCTCCTGGTCGACCGACGGCCCGCCCACGAACGCCGCCCGTTCGGTCACACTGACCGACCTGCTGCGGGTGCCGATGCACCGGATCCGCCTGGTGCTCGCTGTCGCACTTGTCGGCCTGCTCGCCGCGCTCGGCTTCGTGCTGCTGGTGCCGGCGGCCGTCACCGCGAACGCGGTGGTGGCGGTCCGGCCCGTGGTCACCGACGCGTTCACCCCCAGCGGTGCGAACGCCGACCGCGCGGTCAACATGAACGTGGAGAGCCGCATCGCCACCGGCACCGAGGTGGTCCAACGCCTCGCCAGCGCCATCGGCGGCGACCCCCGCGAGATCCGCGACGCACTCGAGGTCGAGGTCCCCACCGGCGGGCAGATCCTGCGCTTCAGCTACTCGTCGCCGGACGCGCAGCGGGCGGTGCGGGGCGCCAACCTCGCCGCACAGGCGTACCTCGACGTGCGACGCGCCATGTACGAGCAGCAGCGCGCCGAGATGCTGCGCTCCTACGACGCCAGCATCACGAAGGTCGCCGCCCAGCAGACCGCCGTGCAGAAGCGCGTGAGCGCCGCCAAGGACTCCGCCGCCAGCGACGCCGCACTCGCCGAACTGGCCGGGATCAACAACCAGCTCACCCAGCTCAACTCCTCCCGGACCGAGATCGCGGCCGTCGACGTCAACCCCGGCTGGGTCACGCAGACCGCCGAGCGGGCGCTTGCCACCTCCGCCGGAAACCGGCTGCTCTTCCTGGTCGCCGGCCTGTTCGGCGGCGCGCTGCTCGGCATCGTGCTGTCCTACGCCTGGGAGGCGACCGACCGGCGGGTCCGCTCGGTCGCCGACGGCCGGGACGCCACAGGCCTGCCGCTGCTCGGCACGGTCCGCCGGCCGGGCTTCCGGGGCAGTCCCCGAGCCGCCGACGCGGACATCCGGTACGTGGCGATGGCCGTCGCCGAGCGGGTCCGCCAACCTGCCCGGGTGGCGCTCGTGACCGCCCGCGAGGACGCCACAGCGCTCACCGCCGGGCTCGCCGTCGCGCTCGCCGTCGACGGTCGGGAGGTCTTCGTCGCCGACGACAGCGGGCGGACCGACCGCCTGCGCGCCGCCGTACTAGCCGACCGGGGGCGGCTGCCCATCGACCCGTCCCGGCCGCACGTGCCCAAGCCCCGTCCGGCTGGCAGCACACC
>NZ_LGEB01000080.1:0-26819 GCF_001279555.1 Micromonospora sp. NRRL B-16802
GGCTGGGGCGGGGCGGGCTGGGGCGGGGCGGGCTGAGGTGGGACGCGCACGGACGCGCTGGGCCGGGCTGGGGTTGTTACGGGAGGGTTTGGGTGACCTTTTCGGTGGACTGGCGGGCCGAAAGGCGCGTCTCGTCCAGGTTGGCGCACAGGACCACCGTCGCCGCCCGGGTGAGTGGGGCCAGCAGCCAGTCGACCGGGTCGGTGTAACGGTCGGCGTCGATCAGGACCCGCGCGCCGGGCTCGATGCCCAGTTCAGTGGCGCGGGCCTCCGCGCGGCTCAGCAGGTGCGCGTCGCCGGGACCGGGGCCGGGCTGTGGGCCGAAGTGGTCGCCGTGCGCGCGTACCTCGACGACGTAGTCGGCGAACCCGGGCGGCAGTTGTCGCAGTGGCGCGGCGAGCGGGGACAGCCCGAGGGCGTACCGCTCGTCGGCCGGCCAGGACTGCGCCTCGTCGATCCGGTCGGCGGCGGCGAACAGGACGTCCACCGCTCCCGGCGTGTCGGCGACGGTCAGCTTGGCCGACCAGCAGCCCAGCAGCACTGCGGCGGTCTGCCAGTGCGGCGGCAGCAGTACGCCGACCGGAGTGCCCGGCGCGAGGCCGACCTCGTCGACGAGAAGGTTGGCGGTCTTGGCCACCCAGTTCGCCAGGGTGGCGCCGGAAAGTTCGGTGCGGTCGCCGCTGGAATCGTCGTACCAGGTCAGCAGCGGTCGGGTCGGGTCGGTCGCGATCGCGTCGGCGAAAACCCGGGCAATATTGTCGGCCATCGGCGCGAACGATACGCCCCTGCGGGCCGTACTCGAAGACGATGACAAGTCGGCGTACCGTCGGGTCGCAGTCAGCGTCCGCCCTCCACTCCGGCGTAGGCTTGAGCCCCGGAGTGTTGTTCCCCACAGACGCACCAGTACAAGGAGTCGCCCCGTGACCGCCGGTCGCCCGCCCCGCGTGCTCATCGACGCCACGAGTGTCCCCGCCGACCGTGGTGGTGTCGGTCGATACGTCGACGGTCTGCTCGGTGCCCTCGGAAAGGTGTGCGGGTCGGGGGTGGAACTGGCCGTCGTGAGTCTCCGCACCGACTTGGAGCGTTACACCCGGATGCTGCCCGGCGCGGAGATCATTCCCGCTCCGGCTGCCGTGGCGCACCGCCCGGCGCGGCTCGCCTGGGAGCAGACTGGCCTGCCGCTGCTCGCCCAGCAGGTTGGCGCGCACGTGCTGCACTCGCCGTTTTACACCTGCCCGTTGCGGGCGGGGTGCCCGGTCACGGTCACCGTGCACGATGCGACGTTCTTCACCGAGCCGGAGCATTACGACAAGTCCCGCCGGACGTTCTTCCGCAGCGCCATCAAGACCTCCCTGCGCCGCGCCAACCGGGTGATCGTGCCCAGCAAGGCCACCCGCGACGAGTTGATCCGGCTGCTCGACGCCGACCCGACCCGCATCGACGTGGCCTACCACGGCGTCGACCACTCCGCTTTCCACGCGCCGAGCGACGAGGAGAAGGCCCGCGTGCGCGCCCGGCTGGGGTTGGGCAACAGCAGCTACGTCGCCTTCCTCGGTGCCAAGGAGCCGCGCAAGAACGTACCCAATCTGATCCGTGGTTGGGCCCGGGCGGTGGCCGACCGGGAGGACCCGCCGGCCCTGGTGATCGCCGGCGGGCAGGGGCACGACGACGACATCGACCGGGCGGTGGCCGAGGTCCCGTCGCACCTGCGGCTGCTGCGTCCCGGCTACCTGCGGTACGCCGACCTGCCCGGCTTCCTCGGTGGCGCGCTGATCGCCGCCTACCCCTCGTACGGTGAGGGTTTCGGGTTGCCGATCCTGGAGGCGATGGCGTGCGCCGCCCCGGTGCTGACCACGCCCCGCCTCTCGTTGCCCGAGGTGGGTGGCGACGCGGTCGCGTACACCTCTGAGGATCCGGAGCAGATCGGCACGGACCTGGCCGCGCTGCTGGACGACGAGCAGCGGCGGCTGTCGCTGGCGAAGGCCGGGTTCGACAGGGCCAAGGAGTTCACCTGGGAGTCCAGCGCCGAGGTGCACATCGCCGCCTGGAGTCGCGCCCGTTCGTGAGCATCCCGGTCCCCGAGGTGACCCGTGCCACTTCGCCCAGGTTCGTCGGGCATGATGTGCGGATGCTTTATGCGGTCATTCCGGCAGGTGGTAGCGGCACGAGGTTGTGGCCGTTGTCCCGCGCTGGCCACCCCAAGTTCCTCCATCCGCTGACCGGCACCAGCGCGTCGCTGCTCCAGGCCACCGTGGAGCGGCTCGCGCCGTTGACCACACCGGACCGGACCCTCGTGGTCACCGGTGCCGCGCACGTCGCGGCGGTGGCCCGACAGCTGACCGGGCTGCCCGAGGAGAACATCCTGGTCGAGCCGTCACCTCGGGACTCCTGCGCCGCGATCGCGCTGGCCGCGGCGGTGATCGCACATCGGGACCCGGCCGCGGTGATGGGCAGCTTCGCCGCCGACCACCTGATCGCCGACCCGGAGAGCTGGGTGCGGACGGTCCAGGAGGCGGTCCGCGGTGCCGAGCAGGGCCTGCTGATGACGGTCGGGATCACCCCGACGCGGCCGGAGACCGGCTACGGCTACCTGGAGACCGGCGACGCGACCGAGGGCGTGCCGTGGCGGACGGTGGCGGAGTTCAAGGAGAAGCCGGCCGCCGAGGTCGCCGAGGCGTACGTCCGTTCGGGCCGGCACCTGTGGAATGCGAGCATGTTCGTCTGGCGGGTGGACGTGTTCCTCGCCGAACTGGCCCGCCAGCAGCCCGCCCTGCACGCAGGCGTCACAGCGATCGCGGCCTCCTGGGGCACCCCCGAGCAGGACGACGTCCTCGGCACTGTGTGGCCGACGCTGCCGAAGATCTCCGTCGACTACGCGGTGATGGAGGGCGCGGCCACGGCGGGCCGGGTGGCCACCGTGCCTGGTGACTTCGGCTGGAACGACGTCGGCGACTTCCACACCCTGGGCGAGGTACTGCCGGCCGATGACGCGGGCAACGTGGTGCTCGGCAGCGACGCCAAGCCGGGTGTGCTGCTGCGGGACAGCAGCAACCTTGTGGTCGTGCCGCAGTCCGGGCGGCTGGTGGCCGTCCTCGGGCTACATGACCTGATCGTTGTCGACACCCCCGACGCCGTGCTGGTCTGCCCGCGCGACCGGGCCCAGGGCGTCAAGGCCCTGGTGGACGAGCTCAAGGAGCGGGGCGAAGAGGGCTACGTCTGAGGGCGGCAAGGGCCGGCGCGACCATTTGCACGGTCCCGCCGGCCAGCGGCTCGGGCAGCCGGTCCGGCGCGAACCAGCCGAGTTCCTCGGCTTCGTCGCTCACCTGCTCGACCGCCCCGGGCGGGGCGAGCACCGCGAACCGTACGTCGTGATGCAGGGAGCCGCCCTGGCAGCGCACCGGGTGGATGTCCACGTCGATCGGGACGGGGTCGATGCGTAGCCCGGCGATCCCGGATTCCTCGGTGGCCTCGCGGAGCGCGGCGCCGGCCAGGGTCCGGTCGGTGGGCTCGCAGTGCCCGCCGAGCTGCACCCACCACCCGAGTTTGGTGTGCAGGCACAGCAGCACCCGCGACCCGGTGGCGTCCAGCACCAGTGCGCTCGCGGTGACGTGGCCGGGCAGGTGCTGGCGGCTCATCGCGGCCGGTCCGTCGGCGAGCAGCGCGAGCGTCCGGTCCCGGGCGCCGGCCGCGTCCGGGCGGGTCGGCTGCCAGCCTTCGAGCAGCGCTGTGGCGTCGGCGTGCAGCGCCGCGTACGCATCGGGGTCGACCGGTTGGGCAAGGGGTCCGGCGGTGGTGGTGTCGGGCACCCCGACACTGTACGAGCACGGGCGCCGCCACGTCGTCGACGGAGAGCGTCGTCGCCTGGGCTGGCAGGGTGATGGGCCGACGGATGACCGGACGGCACCTCTGCGGAGCAAGGGCCGCAGACCCTCGTGGTGCCGCCCGATCATCGGGCTGCCCGGCTCAATGCGCCGGCAGACGTGCCGGTGCGTGCTCGGGCATCTGGAAGCATGCCTAACTGGCCCCGGAGGCGTCGAGGTCTTTCAGTTCAGACTTAAAAACGGAGATAACTACCGGCCAGGTAGAGTCGAGCGGTCACCCGGCATCCCTCTGCTGGCGACACGGGAGTTCCCATGCTGAAGATCCACTTCTCTGGCGAGGACATCCTCCGGACCCGGGTGGCGCCGACAGCGGACCCGGTCTGGGAGTTGGTTCTCAGCCTGCACGTGTTGCGGGGCCGCAACCGTGATCCGCTGACCTCGACCTGGCGGCGTGCCGTCGCCCGCGACCTGCGCCAGGATTCCGCATCAGATCAACTACGGCTGCTGTTCGCGCTGAACCCGCCGCGCGGTTACTTCCCGGACTTCCTCACCCCGTACGCCAGCCGCGACGGCTTCGAGGCCGGGCTGGACGCCGTCCGCAGCACCCCGGCGCAGCTGTTGCAGCGGGACCTGAACCTGCTGGCCGCCGAGACTCCGCTGCCCTCCTCGGCCGCCGCCCTGGCCCGGGGCGACGCCGGGGCGCTGCGGCACCTGGCCGATTCGATGGAGCAGTACCGGTCGCTGGCCATCAGCCCGTACTGGGGCCGGATCCAGGCCGCGGTGACGGCGGACCGCACCCGTCGGACACGAGCCCTGCTCGACGGCGGCGTGGAAGGGCTGCTGAGCAGCCTTCGACCGGCCATGCGCTGGGAGGACGGGGTGCTGGAGGTGCGCGACTACCCGCACAGCCGGGAGCTGCACCTCGGCGGCCGGGGCCTGCTGCTGGTGCCGTCGTTCTTCTGCGCGAGCACGCCTGTCGCACTGCTCGATCCGGAGCTGCCGCCGGTCCTTGTCTATCCGGTGGACCGGCTGGGCGCGCTGACCTCGATCAACGGCACCGCGCCAGGGGTCGCCAGCGAGTCGCTTGCGGCGCTGCTCGGCCGGACCAGAGCCGCTGTGTTGCAGGCCAGCGGAGACGGCTGCACCACCGGCGAGGTGGCCCGCCGGCTCGACATCTCAGCGGCGGCTGCCAGCCAGCACGCCACTGTGCTGCGCAACGCCGGCCTGCTTGTCAGTCACCGCGACCGCAACACAGTGCTGCACACGCTGACCCCACTCGGCCGCGCCGTCCTCGACGCCTGACCCCCGCCGGACCCGTGAGGCCACGCGGCCGGCCGAACCGTGACGGCCGCGGCGGACGGCCGGACAGGCCCCGACGACGCGAGAACGGCCCGATCTCACAGGGCGAGGGTGGCGCTCGCCGTGCTGCCGGCGGGCGGGGGCAGCAGGGTCGACCCGATGCCCTCGGCGGCCAGGGCGACGCGCAGCCGGTGCAGGTCTGCGCCGAAGCGGACCAGGTCGACCGGCTCGAGCGGGGTCGGTGCCGTGCCGAGCACAAGGGCGGTGGCGTCGTCCGGCCAGTCGGGGACCGTGGCGATCAGACCGGCGCGCGACTCCGTCTCGTCGACAAGCGTGAAGGCCGTACCGGGTGCGATCACCCCGGCGACCGCCTCGATCGCCCGTCGCACCGCGGCGGGCTCGGGCGGCGTCGGGCTCAGCGAGTCGACAAGGGCGGCGGCGTCGACCAGCCCGGCGGCGCGGGCCTCGGCGGTGCCGAGCGAGAAGAGATCCTGCGCCGCGTCGCGGACCAGCGCCGTCGCCCCACCGGAGTCGGCGTCGTCGGCGGCGGACAGGTAGCCCCGCACCACCGCCACGGGCACCTGGTCGCACTTGCCCTTGATGAGTTCGCCGGCGCCGGCCAACTCGTCCACCACTGCCATCTGCGTCAGTTGCAGCTCGTTGCCGTACGGGTCGATCTCGCCCCGGTGATCACGGATGGCCGGCATCCCGGCCACCCCGAGCGCGACGTCGGTCAGTCCGTTGCGCCACGGCCGGCCCATGGTGTCGCTGATGATCACTGCGACGTCCAGGTCGTACCGCTGCTGCAACGCCGCCCGCAGCTCGCGGGCCGACCCGTCCGGGTCCACCGGCAGCAGCACCAGTTGGGTCTTGTCGACGTTGGACGCGTCGATGCCAGCGGACGCCATCACGAAGCCGTGGTGGGTCTGCACGATGCGGGTCGCCCCCCGGCTGGCCACCACCCGCGCGGTCTCGCCGGCAAGCACCTCGTCGCGCGCGGTGAGCCGCTCGGGGCCGTCCGCGGGGACGTCGACAAGCCGACCCTCCGCCTTGGAGACGATCTTGCTGGTGACCACCAGCACGTCGCCGTCGCGCAGCCAGGGCGCGGCGGTGGCGATCAGCGCCGCCAGGTCGTCGCCCTCGGTCACGTGGCCGATGCCCAGCACCGGCAGGATTTCCAGCCTCATGTCAACTCCACCGCGGCGCGGACCATCGCCGCCGTCGCCGCCTCGTCGGTCATCCGCAGCGGCAGGGCGCGGACGGTCGCCTCCGGCACCAGCGCGCCAGCGTCCTCCTCGGCCACCAGCCAGCCGTCCAGCAGCCCGCCGGCCGGCCGGCCCCCGTAGAGCCGGCCCACCCCTGCCGCACTGCACTCGACGCCAAGAACCTCGAGACAACGATCGGCCATGCCGCGCACCGGAGCCCCACCGATGATCGGCGAAACACCCACCACCGGCGCCGGGCCGTCGACCAGCGCCTCACGCATCCCCGGTACGGCCAGCACGGGCGCGACGCTCACCACCGGGTTGCTCGGCGCGATCAGCACCAGGTCGGCCGACCGGATCGCCTCCAGCACACCGGGCGCCGGCTTCGCCGTCTCCGCGCCGACGAAGACAAAGCGGTGGGTGAGGATGTCGGCCCGGTACCGCACCCACCACTCCTGGAAGTGGATCGCCCGTTGGCCGTCGCCGTCACCGACGACGGCGTGGGTCTCCAGCCGGTCGTCGGTGGCCGGCAGCAGGCGTACGCCCGGCTGCCAGCGGGTCGCCAGCGCTTCGGTGACCGCGCTCAGCGGGTAGCCGCCGTTGAGCATTGTGGTGCGGACCAGGTGGGTGGCGATGTCCTTGTCGCCGAGGCCGAACCAGGTCGGTTCCGCCCCGTACGCCGCCAACTCCTCCTTGACCGTCCAGCTCTCGCCGACCCGGCCCCAGCCCCGCTCGGGGTCCGCCCCGCCGCCGAGGGTGTACATGACGCTGTCCAGGTCGGGACAGACCTTCAACCCGTGCAGCCACAGATCGTCGCCGACGTTCACCACGGCGGTCACGTCGGCGCCGACCTCGCGGGCGTACGCCCGGACGCCGAGCAGGAACCGAGCGCCGCCGATGCCGCCGGCCAGAACCACGATGCGCATGCCGACCATCCTCGCGTACGCGACGCCTCCACTCCGCCGATGCCCGGGGAGACTAGGCTCACGTGCGCCCTGTCCGATTACGCCCCGAGGGGGAGTTCGTGACCAGCCCTGCCGAGCCCGCGTCCACCGACGCGGCCCAGGCCCGCCAGCAGACCAAGCCACTACGCGAGCTGGGTGCGCTCGCGTTGCTCGGCGCCAATGCCGTGTTCCTCTTCGTGGGTCTGATCCGGCTCTTCACCCCGAACGACTATGTCGACATCACCGACCGTGCGGGCGGTGCCTTCTTCACGTTCATCGGTGTGGAGGCCGTGGTCCTGCCGCTGCTGGCGGTGCTGCTGGCCACCCACATCTCGCCGATCGTGCCGAAGGCGAAGCTGATCACGCAGGTGGCCCTGATCGAGTACGCGCTCAGCGTGCTGTTCGGCACCCTCACCCTGCTGATCTGGACGGTGGGTCGGCTCGCCGAAACGGAGATCCTCGACGCGCTGCTCGGCGTGTTGAGCCGGTTCGCCTGGCTGGTCATCTTCGGTGTCGCCGCCTGGGTGGTCTTCACCGTCTGGCGCAAGCTCTTCTACGTGCCCAAGCCGAAGTCCCAGCCGGGCGTCTACGGCCAGCCGCAGCAGGGCTGGCCGCAGCAGCAGGGCGGCTGGCCGGCCCAGGGTCAGCAGGGCGGTCAGCCCCAGGGTGGTTGGCCGGCTCCGGGCCAGCCTGGTGGTCAGCAGCAGGATGGCTGGCCGGCCCAGGGTCAGCAGCAGGGCGGTCAGCAGCAGGGCGGTTGGCCGGGGCAGCCTGGCGGTCAGCAGCAGGAGGGTTGGCCGCAGGGCGGTCAGCCGGGTCAGCAGGGCGGCCAGCCGCAGGCGCAGTTCCCGGGCCAGTACGGCCAGTCCGCGCCGTCCTTCCAGTCCGCCCCGCAGTCGGCGCCGCCGGCCCCCCAGTCGGCTCCGCCGTTCCCGCAGTCCGGGCCGCCGTTCCCCACCGCACCGCAGTCCGCGCCGCCGGTGAACGCCGCCCCGCAGTCCGCGCCGCCGGCCCCGCAGTCGGCGCCTCCCGCGCCGCCTTTCGGGCAGCCGCCGTCGGCCGACCCGACCCAGGCGATCCCGCGCCAGTCCGCCGACCCGACCCAGGCGATCCCGCGCGAGTCCGCCGACCCGACCGAGGCGATCCCGCGCGAGTCCGCCGACCCGACCGAGGCGATCTCGCGCCCTGCAGACGGGGACACCGACCGCACCCAGCACCTCAACCCGGGCGACCACCCCACCCAACCCCGCTGAGCCACGCCCACCGCCGGTCCCACCCGGTCGATCATGAAGTTGTCGCCCTGACGTGTCGAGATCGAGGGCGACAACTTCATGATCAACGGGATGGGGTCGGTGGGGGCGGGACCGGGTACGGCGGAATGCAGCGCCTAGGCTGGGCGGATGGTTGATCGCACCCACTCCGGCCCGACCGAGGCGAGCGTCCGGCGGGCCCTGGGCCGGGCCGCGACCGGGCGGTCGCTTGACGTCGATGAGGCGACAGCGCTGCTGTCGGCCCGTGGTGACGCGCTTGACGAGCTGCTTCGCACCGCCGGCGGGATCCGCGATGCCGGGCTGCGCGAGGCCGGCCGGCCGGGTGTGGTCACGTACTCGAAGAAGGTCTTCATCCCGCTGACCCGGCTCTGCCGGGACCGTTGTCACTACTGCACGTTCGCCACCGTGCCGCACCGCCTGCCGGCGCCGTTCCTGGACCGCGACGAGGTGCTGGCCATCGCCCGGGAGGGCGCGGCACTGGGCTGTAAGGAGGCCCTGTTCACCCTCGGCGACCGGCCGGAGGAGCGTTGGCCGGCGGCGCGGAGCTGGCTGGACGAGCGCGGCTACGACTCCACCCTCGACTACCTGCGCGCGTGCGCGGTGGCGGTGCTTGAGGAGACCGGCCTGCTGCCGCACCTCAACCCGGGGGTGCTGTCCTGGTCGGAGCTGCAACGGCTCAAGCCGGTCGCGCCCAGCATGGGCATGATGTTGGAGACCACGGCGACCCGGCTCTGGTCCGAGCCGGGTGGCCCGCACTACGGCTCGCCGGACAAGGAGCCGGCGGTCCGGCTGCGGGTGCTCGACGACGCGGGTCGTGTCGGTGTGCCGTTCACCACCGGCATCCTCATCGGCATCGGCGAGACAGCGGCCGAGCGGGTGGACGCGCTGTTCGCGATCCGCCGCGCGCACCGGGAGTACGGCCACCTCCAGGAGGTGATCGTGCAGAACTTCCGCGCCAAGCCGGACACGGCGATGCGGGGCATGCCCGACGCGGAGCTGCACGACCTGGCCGCAACGGTGGCGGTGGCCCGGCTTCTGCTCGGTCCGAAGGCCCGGATCCAGGCACCGCCGAACCTGATCGCGGGGGAGTACGCCCTGCTGCTGCGGGCCGGCATCGACGACTGGGGTGGTGTGTCTCCGCTCACCCCGGACCACGTCAACCCGGAGCGTCCCTGGCCGCAGATCGAGGAGTTGGCCCGGCACACCGAGCTGGCCGGGTTCACGCTGCGGGAGCGGCTGACCATCTATCCGGAGTACGTCCGCGCCGGCGACCCGTGGCTGGACCCACGGCTGCTGCCGCACGTCGGCGCCCTGGCCGACCCGACGTCGGGTCTGGCGGTCGAGTCGGCCATCCCGCAGGGCCGCGCCTGGCAGGAGCCGGAGGAGGTGTTCGGCGGGCGTACCGACCTGCACACCACAATCGACACCACCGGCCGGACCGAGGACCGTCGGGGCGACTTCGACAGCGTCTACGGCGACTGGGCCGAGGTCGCCGGCAAGGTCACCCCGGAGGCGACGGCGAGGCGTGTGGGCGTACCCACGGCTCTGCCCGGTGGCGGTGTGGACCGGGACCTGGCGGCCGGGCTGCGGCTGGCGGCGGACGACCCGGCGGCGCTTCTCGATCCCCGGCACACCGACGCGGCGCTCGCGTTGTTCGGCGCGGACGGGTCGGCGCTGGACGAGGTGTGCCGGCTCGCCGACGACGTGCGCCGTGACGTGGTCGGCGACGACGTCACCTACGTGGTCAACCGCAACATCAACTTCAGCAACGTCTGCTACGTCGGCTGCCGGTTCTGCGCCTTCGCTCAGCGGGAGCGTGACGCCGACGCCTACCGGCTCTCCGTCGAGCAGGTCGCCGACCGGGCAGAGGAGGCGTGGGCGACCGGCGCCAGCGAGGTCTGCCTCCAGGGCGGCATCGACCCGAAGATGCCGGTCACGGGGTACGCCGACATCGTGCGGGCGGTGAAGGCGCGGGTGCCGGGCATGCACGTGCACGCGTTCTCACCCATGGAGATCGTCACGGCCGCTGCCAAGGCCGGCGTGCCGGTCCGCGAGTGGCTGACCCAACTACGCGAGGCGGGCCTGGACACCATTCCGGGCACCGCGGCGGAGATCCTCGATGACGACGTGCGCTGGGTGCTGACAAAGGGCAAACTTCCGGCCGCCGCCTGGGTCGACGTGGTGAGCACCGCACACGAGCTGGGCATCCGGTCCAGCTCCACGATGATGTACGGCCACGTCGACCATCCCGGGCAGTGGCTGGCGCATTTCCGGGTGCTGGCCGGGGTGCAGGACCGCACCGGCGGGTTCACCGAGTTCGTGGCACTGCCGTTCGTGCACACGAACGCCCCGATCTACCTGGCCGGCATCGCCCGTCCCGGGCCGACGTGGCGGGAGAACCGGGTCGTGCACGCGATGTCCCGGCTCCTGCTGCACGGTCGGATCGACAACATCCAGTGCTCCTGGGTGAAGCTCGGCGACGAGGGCACCGTGGCAATGCTCCAGGGCGGCTGCAACGACCTGGGCGGCACGTTGATGGAGGAGACCATCTCCCGGATGGCCGGCTCCGACAACGGCTCGGCGCGTACCGAGGAGCAGTTGCGGGCCATCGCCACGGCGGCCGGGCGACCGGCGCGCAAGCGTACGACAGCGTACGGTCACCTTCGCCCCTGAGGTCGAACCTTTTCCCGTCGCCGGCCGTACCAAGCGATGCCGGTGGCGGTCGCGGCGAGGACCGCCGCCGGTGTCCCCCAGGGCCCGGCGGCGTCGGTCGGCGGCACCGGACCCGTCCGTCCCCCGCGGGCGCGTTCGCGCCGCAGCCGGAAAGGTTGCCCATGACCAGTGATCAGCGGAAGCGGCAGTGGCCGCGACTGACCCGCAGGCAGACGTTGACCGCCGCGGCCAGCGCCACCCTCGGCGCGGCCGCGCTCACCGTGCCGGGTCTGTCGGCGGCGCAGAACGCGCCAGGTGGGGCGGGCCGGGCCGACGAGCCGATCGTCGTGCACCTGCGTGACGCCGCCTCCGGAACGATGGACGTCTTCGTCGGTGAAACCCGGATCGAGGTGCGCGACCGCGGCCTGGCGGACCGGCTGCGCCGCGCCGCCCGGCGCTGAACCTCGACGTTCCGCCCTCCCACCCCTGCTTTCCGCCCAGTGAGGTTGGTCCGCCATGTCTTCCCACCGCGAGGCTCCGGAAATAGCCAAGGATCCGGTCGCCGACAGCTCCGACCTTTACGCGTTCGTCAGCCCCGACAAACCTGACACGGTCACGCTGATTGCCAACTACGTGCCGTTGCAGCTCCCGTCGGGAGGGCCGAACTTCTTCGAGTTCGGCGACGACGTGCGGTACGAGATCCATATCGACAACGACGGTGACGGTCGTCCGGACGTCACCTACCGGTTCGAATTCACCACCGAGATCACCAATCCGAACAGTTTTCTCTACAACACCGGTCCGATCGACTCCCTGGACAGCAAGAACTGGAACCGGCGGCAGTTCTACAGCCTGACCCGGGTTGTCGACGGCCGGGAGCACCGGCTCGCGCACAAGTTGCCCTGCCCGCCGTGCAATGTCGGCCCGCTGTCCACCCCGAAGTACGCCGACCTGGTCCGGCAGGCCACCTACACGCTGTCCACGGGGGAGCGGGTGTTCGCCGGCCAGCGTGCGGACGGCTTCTTCGTCGACCTGGGAGCGATCTTCGACCTCGGCACGTTGCGGCCGTTCCAGCAGCTGCACGTGGCGGGCAAGAAGATCTTCAAGGCGGCGGGGGAGCCGGTAAACGCCACCGACCGGATGAACGTGCACAGCATCGCCGTGCAGGTGCCGCTGAAGCAGGTGCGGCGGCGGGCCAACCGGTACGGCGCTGCCGACGCTGCCTCGGTGATCGGGGTGTGGACCTCGGCGTCGCGCCGGCAGGTCCGGGTGCTCGGCGACCGGGTGGCCGCGGACACCTCGACCGGCCCGTTCACGCAGGTCTCGCGGCTTGGCAATCCGCTGTTCAACGAGGTCATCGTGCCGATGTCCAAGAAGGACCTGTGGAACACGCTGCCTCCTTCGGAGGACAAGCGGTTCGCGCAGTTCGTCGAGCAGCCGGAGCTGGCCGCGCTGTTGCCGGCGCTCTATCCGGACGTCTTTCCCAACCTGGACAAGCTCACCAAGGCCAAGAAGGCTCGGGCGGACCTGGTGGCGATCCTGCTCACCGGTGTGCCGGCGGGCCTGATCGACGGGTTCACCAACGCCACAGGCGACGTGCGGGCCGACATGCTGCGGCTCAACACGGCGATCCCGCCCACGCGACGTCCGGACCGGTTCGGGGTGCTCGGCGGCGATCTGGCCGGCTATCCGAACGGGCGCCGGGTCGGCGACGACGTGGTCAGCATCGCGTTGCGGGCGATCGCCGGTGTCACTGTTCCGCTTGTCGACAAGACGTTCCGTCCGGATCCGGCGGCCGTGGCGGTGACGCCCGGGTTGAGCGCGGCCGACGTGACGGCGCCGTTCCTCGCGAACTTCCCCTACCTGGGTACGCCGTACGACGGGTTCAACAACCCGCCGGCGTCGGCCTGACCGGCGCGGGGGAGCGGCGGATGCACGAGCACGCGTACGGGCCCTCGGAGACCGGGAGTGTCGTCCTCGATCTGGGCGGCGACACCGGTGCCCTGATCGTCTACACCGGCCGGGATCTGCACGGCCGGGAGATCGAGATCAGCCGGGACGGTGAACGGCGGGTCCACTCGGCGGTGCGGGAACGTCGGGTGCGCGACGGGTCGTTCCACAGTGCGGTCTATCCCGATCTGCCCTCCGGGATTTATACCGTCTGGTGGGACGGTGACACCTCCGTCGGCACCGTTTCTGTCCACGGTGGAGGGATAGCCGAGTTTGTCTGGCCCAGCAGCGGTTTCAGGCCCGTCGGCTGACCGTACCTCACCGCCTTTCCGATCACGCCCCGTCCACATCGTGGACGGGGCGTGATCGCTGTCGACGGCTTGACGGGCAGTCTGCGCCGTGCCGCGTTAACCTGTCCCCCACCAAGATCAGCTTCGTGGAGAGGGGTCGGTGGCCATGGTCGATGTCGCCGTGACAGTCCTTCGTCGGGGGTGCGCCACGGCAGAAAAGTCGGGCAACTCGCCGGAGAGGGCGTTACTCGGCCGGGGTCTGAATCGATAGGGCAGGTTGCGAGGCCGGACGGTCCTGGTGGCCGGCCGGGGGTGTCGGGAGGGCGACTCCATTATCAAGTTTGGCTTGACGGCGCACGCATTACACGCGTGTAATTTGAATGGGGTTGTTCGCACGGAACGCAACAAAACCGGACCGGACGGACAAGCACGCCTTTCGCGTGGGGGGTTGCAGCGGCGATGACGCCGGTGCGCGACAAGGAGGCATTTGATGGACGGCCAGCTAGAGGTGGCCGACCTGCTCGGAAACGCGCCGGAGTGGCAGGAGCGGGCCCTGTGCTCGCAGACCGACCCCGAAGCGTTCTTTCCCGAGAAGGGCGGCTCGACCCGGGAGGCGAAGCGGATCTGCTCGCGCTGCGAGGTCAAGACCGAATGCCTCGAATACGCTCTGGGTCACGACGAGCGTTTCGGCATCTGGGGTGGGCTATCGGAGCGGGAGCGGCGCAAGTTGAAGCGGCGAGCCGCTTGAGCGGTGCGGGTCGGGGCGGTGGGGGCCGCCCGACTCAGCCGCCGTACGGCAGGTCACCCCGGCCTGGGCTGCTCAGGCCAACTCGTCGGGGTCGACACCGAGCAGGTTGGCGACCTGTTCGATGATCACGTCATGGACGAGGTCCGCGAGGTCCTCGCGGTCCATCGCCCGGAACTCCAGCGGACGCCGGTACAACACGATCCGCGGTGGCACCTCCTGGCGACCGGGGCGGCCCGGCAACAGCCGGGCCAGCGGCACCTCGCCGTCCTCCAGCACGTCGGAGTCGTAGACGTTCAGATCCGGCGGGACGTCCTCGACCGCGAACTCGACGCCGGCCAGCTCCTTGGCGAACCGTCGCTCCAACGTCTCGACGGTGTCCAGGACCAGGTCGTCGAAGACCTCGGCCTTGGTGCGGGCCAACGGGACCGTCGCCGGCACCAGGCGCCCGCGCAGGCCACGCCCGTGCCGGTCGCGGTGCGCACGCCGGCCGGGGCCGGGGCGGCGGTGTTCCGGGCTCGTCATGAGGCAAAGGGTAGCCCCCGCCCGGGGCCGGTCAGCGGCAGCGCCGCTCCCGTGGCGCGGCGCGGCGCGAGGCCCTGAATTGTGATCACCACGACGGGCGTGTCGCAACGCGAAGCGATGCGCCGGACCCGGTAATGGGGATACCCTGCCGCCGTGAGGTCACCACGGCGCTGCTCCCGTAACGGCTGCCCCCGGCAAGCGGTCGCCACATTGACCTATGTCTACAACGAGTCGACAGCGGTGGTGGGCCCGTTGGCGGCGTTCGCTGAGCCGCACACGTACGACCTGTGCGAGCCGCACGCCCGCAGCCTGACCGCGCCGCGAGGCTGGGACGTGGTCCGGCACGAGGGAGAGTTCGAGCCGCCCCCGCCCACCACCGACGACCTGGTCGCGCTGGCCGAGGCGGTCCGTGAGGCCGCCCGCCCGGCCCCCCGCCCCCCGGAGCCCGACCAGCACCACGAGAACCCCCACCAGACCGGCCGCCGAGGCCACCTCCGGGTGATCCCGCCCAACCACTGATCGGGTTCGCGGCCCGGGCCGGTCAGTGGCCCAGGAGTCGGGAGAACGCGGCGGCCCGGCGCGACGGTCGGCCGGTGCGGGATTCGGCCGCGTCCGCGCCCGTCATGACCCGTAGGCCGGCGTTCACGGCCAGCCAACGCAGTGGCTCCGGCTCCCAGCGGGGCGAGCGGTGGTTCACCCAGGGCAGGGTGGTCAGCTCGGTGCGCTGGCCACGGATCAGGTCGGCAAGCGTGCGGCCGGCGAGGTTGCTGGAGCCCACCCCGTCCCCGACGTAGCCGCCCGCCCAGGCCAGCCCGCTGGCCCTGTCGAAACCGACCGAGGCGGCCCAGTCCCGGGCCACGCCCAGCGGGCCACCCCAGGTGTGTGTCACCGGCACGTCCGGGCCGAGCACCGGGAAGAGCCTCCCGAGGGTACGTCGCAGCGCGGCGAAGACCCGGGGCTCGCGGTCGTAGCCCTGTCGCACCCGGGACCCGAAGTGGTACGGCGCACCGCGTCCGCCGAAGGCCAGCCGCCCGTCGGCGGTGCGCTGGCCGTAGATGATCATGTGCCCGAGGTCGGTGAACGTCTCCCGCCGGGCCAGCCCGATCCGTGCCCACGTCTCGTCCGTAAGCGGTTCGGTGGCCACCATCAGCGAGTACACGGGCGCCACGGTGCGCCGCTGACCGGGCAACGTGGACGTGTACGCCTCGGTGGCCCGGACCACCACCGGCGCCCGCACCGTTCCGGACGCCGTCACCGCCGAGCCGGCCCGGATGGCGACGACAGGGGTGCCCTCGTGGATGGTCACCCCGCGCCGCTCCACAGCGCGGGCGAGACCCCGGACCAGCTTCGCCGGGTGCACGGCCGCGCAGTGCGGGGTGTACGTCCCACCGCGTACCCCCTCGGCGGCGCAGCGGGCGGCGGCCTCCTCGGCGTCGAGGACCCTCAGGTGCTCGGGGCCGAAGCCGAACGCGCGGGCCTCGCCCACGGCGGCCCGCGCCCGGGCGAGCTGCGGACCGGTGCGGGCCAGTGTGACAGTGCCCCCGTCGGCCCAGTCGCAGTCGATGCCCTCCGCCGTGACCACCTGGCCGACCTCGCGCACCGTCCCGTGCAGCGCCCGCTGCATGGCGACGGCGGCGTCCCGGCCGTGTCGGCGGGCCAGCCCGGTCAGCGACGTGGGGAACAGCGCGGAGCACCAGCCGCCGTTGCGGCCGGACGCGCCGTACCCTGCGATCTCCTTTTCCAGCACCGTGACCCGCAGAGCAGGGTCCGCGCGGGCCAGGTGGTACGCCGTCCACAGCCCGGTGTAGCCGGCGCCCACGATCACCACGTCGGCGTCGGCGTCACCTGGTAGCGCGGGCCGTGGGGCCAGCGGCTCGTCCAACGTGGACAGCCAGTACGACAGGCCCCGGTAAGCGTCGGCGGGGTCGCCGTTCAGAGCCGCGTCCATGCCTCGGTGAGCACCGCGCGCAGGATCTGCTCGATCTCGTCGAAGTGCCGCTGGTCGGCGATCAGCGGCGGCGCGAGCTGGATGACGGGGTCACCTCTGTCGTCGGCCCGGCAGTAGAGGCCCGCCTGGAACAGCGCTGTGGACAGGAAGCCCCGCAGCAGTCGCTCCGACTCGGCCTCGTCGAAGGTCTCCCTGGTGGTCCGGTCCTTGACCAGTTCGATGCCGTAGAAGTAGCCGTCGCCCCGGACGTCGCCGACGATCGGCAGGTCGTACAGCTTTTCCAGGGTGGCTCGGAAAGCACCCTCGTTGGCCCGTACGTGGCCGATGAGGTCCTCGCGGGCGAACACCTCCAGGTTGGCCAGGGCCACCGCGCAGGAGACCGGGTGGCCGCCGAACGTCACCCCGTGGGCGAACATGCCGGTCTCGGTGAGGAACGGCTCCATCAACCGGTCGCTGGCGATCATCGCGCCGAGCGGGGCGTACCCGGAGGTGATGCCCTTGGCGGTGGTGATGATGTCCGGCTGGAAGCCGTAGCGCACCGCGCCGAAGTATTCGCCCAGCCGACCCCAGGAGCAGATCACCTCGTCGGAGACGAGAAGCACGTCGTACGCGTCGCAGATCTCCCGGACCCGATCGAAGTAGCCGGGGGGCGGTGGGAAGCAGCCACCGGAGTTCTGCACCGGCTCCAGGAAGACCGCTGCGACAGTGTCCGGTCCTTCCCGCTCGATGGCCCGGCCGATCTCGTCGGCGGCCCAGCGGCCGAACGCCTCGGGGTCGTCGCCGTGCTCGGGCGCCCGGTAGAAGTTGGTGTTCGGCACCTTGATCCCGCCGGGCACCAGCGGCTCGAAGTCGCTCTTGATGCCGGGCAGGCCGGTGATCGACAGGGCGCCCATCGAGGTGCCGTGGTACGCGATGTAGCGGCTTACCACCTTGTACTTGTTGGGCCGGCCGGTGCGCTTGAAGTAGGCACGGGCCAGCTTCCACGCCGCCTCCACCGCCTCCGAACCGCCGGTGGTGAAGAAGACCCGGTTCAGGTCGCCGGGGGTGAGCGAGGCGATCTTCTCGGCCAGCTCGACGGCCTTCGGGTGGGCGTACGACCAGAGTGGGAAGTAGGCCAGCTCGCCCGCCTGCTTGGCGGCGGCCTCGGCCAGTTCGGTGCGACCGTGGCCGGCGTTGACGACGAAGAGCCCGGCGAGCCCGTCCAGGTAGCGGCGGCCCTGCGCGTCCCACACGTACGCGCCCTCGCCTCGCACGATCGTCGGCACCTCACCGGCGGAGTAGCTCGCCATCCTGGTGAAGTGCATCCAGAGGTGGTCAGTGGCGTTGGCCATGTCAGCCCCATCGGTCGTCGGGCCGGTCGACGAGGTGAGACCGGCCGCTCTGACCACGGTTATCGCACAGCCCAAGGGTCAAGGGCAAGTGGTATCAGTAGCGTGACAGGTGCTTGGCGACGGATTCAGCGAACGATAATCCGCGCGGCAACGGAATCCGCACTGCGGTCGGAGGTCCCGCACGGCCGTCAGGCAGTACCCCAGGTGTAGGTCTGCTTGCGGAGCTTGAGGTAGACGAACGCCTCGGTGGACACCACGCCGGGCACGGCGCGTAGCCGTTGCAGGATCTCCAGGAGGTGGTCGTCGTTGCGGCAGACCACCTCGGTGAGCAGGTCGAACGAGCCGGCGGTGATGACCACGTAGTCGACCTCGTCGAGTTCGGCGAGCCGGTCGGCGACGGACTCCAGGTCGCCGTCGGTACGCAGGCCGATCATGGCCTGGCGGGGGAAGCCCAGTTGGAGAGGGTCGGTCACGGCGACGATCTGCATGACGCCGGAGTCGAGAAGCCGCTGAACCCGCTGGCGGACCGCCGCCTCGGAGAGCCCTACCGCCTTGCCGATCGTGGCGTACGGCCGGCGGCCGTCCTCCTGGAGCTGTTCGATGATCTGCTTGGCCACATCGTCAAGCAGAGCGTGATTGGCGCCGTCACGCACAGCGACGCGTCGGCCGCCGCTGCCGTTTTCGTGCTGCCGGTTCGTCATCGTCCGCTCCCCATGTCCCGAATCGTGATGTCGCGCGTGTATCACCGCGCAGTCTGGCGTATTTCGTCGTGCATCGCTATTCCCACAACGGAATCCCTTGTAAGGGAGGTTTCCTCATGCCAGGATCAGTCGTCCATGGCACTGACCCCCCTAGGAGTCGTCATGCGTACCCCCTTTCGGCCCCTCTCCCGGCGTGGACTGCTCACCGGCACTCTCGGTTCCGCCGCTCTGCTGGCCGCGGGCGGCAGCCTCGCAGGCTGCGGCACCAAGGGTGCGCAGCAGACCGAGGCCGGCTGCGTCAGCGAGGACCTGTCCGGCACCGAGAAGAAGCTTGCCTTCTCCAACTGGCCGCAGTACATGGACGTCGACGAAGCTGACGAGTCCAAGAGGCCCAGCCTCGACGAGTTCATCGCGAAAAGCGGAATCCAGGTCACCTACACCGAGGACATCAACGACAACAACGAGTTCTTCGGCAAGGTCCAGAATCAGCTCGCCGCATGTCAGAGCACCGACCGGGACATCATCGTCCTGACCGACTGGATGGCGGCGCGGATGATCCGGCTCGGCTGGATCCAGAAGCTCGACCCGGCGAAGATCCCGAACGTCCAGGCGAATCTGTTGCCGTCGCTTGTCAGCCGCTCCTTCGACACCGAGAACCGGATCTCGATCCCGTGGCAGTCCGGCCTCGCCGGGTTGGCGTACAACGGCAGCGTCACAAAGGAGCTGCGTACCGTCGACGAGTTGCTGACCCGGCCCGACCTCAAGGGCAAGGTGACGGCGCTCAGCGAGATGCGCGACACGATGGGCCTGCTGCTCGGTGCCAACGGCCACGATCCGTCGAACTTCACGAGCGCCCAGTTCGACGACGCGCTCACAAAGCTCAAGAAGGCCGTCGACTCCGGACAGATCCGCAAGTTCACCGGCAACGACTACGCACCCGACCTGGCCAAGGGCGACATCGCGGCGTGCATCGGCTGGTCCGGCGACGTCATCCAGCTCGCCGGTGACAACCCCAAGGTGCAGTTCGTCGCCCCCGACTCCGGCGTGATGCTGTTCAGCGACAACATGATGGTCCCCAACAAGGCCGCCCACAAGGGCAACGCCGAGGCCCTGATCAACTACTACTACGAGCCGGCCGTCGCCGCGAAGCTCGCCGCGTACGTCAACTACATCTGCCCGGTCAAGGGCGCCCAGGCCGAGATGGAGAAGATCGACCCCGAGCTCGCCGCCAACCCGCTGATCTTCCCGGACCAGGCGCTGCTGTCGAAGTCCAAGGTGTTCATGACCCTGGACGAGAAGCAGGAGAAAGAGTACGAAGGCAAGTTCCAGCAGGTCATCGGGGCGTGACGGGGATGGCGCGCGAGACACCGGCGGGCGACCTGCGCCTTGCCAACCTCACCAAGCGGTTCGGCATCTTCACCGCCGTCGACGATCTCAGCCTCAGCATCGAGCAGGGGTCGTTCTTCGCGCTGCTCGGCGCGTCCGGCTGCGGCAAGACCACCACCCTGCGGATGATCGCCGGGCTGGAGGAGCCGACGAGTGGTCAGGTGCTGCTCGGCGACCGGGACATCGCCCGGCTGCGGCCGTACAAGCGGCCCGTCAACACCGTGTTCCAGAGCTACGCGCTCTTTCCACACCTCAGCATCTTCGAGAACGTGGCCTTCGGGCTGCGACGGCGCGGCATCCGCTCGGTCAACGACGAGGTTCTGCGGATGCTGTCGCTGGTGCAGCTCGACGGCTTCGGCGGTCGCCGCCCGGCCCAGCTCTCCGGCGGCCAGCAGCAGCGGGTCGCACTGGCCCGTGCGCTGATCAACCAGCCGCAGGTGCTGCTCCTCGACGAGCCGCTGGGCGCACTCGACCTGAAGCTGCGCCGGCAGATGCAGATCGAGCTGAAGCGGATCCAGACCGAGGTGGGCATCACCTTCGTGCACGTGACGCACGACCAGGAAGAGGCCATGACGATGGCCGACACCGTGGCGGTGATGAACGCCGGCCGTATCGAACAGCTCGGCGCCCCGGCCGACATCTACGAGTTCCCGGCCACCGCGTTCGTGGCGAACTTCCTCGGCCAGTCCAACCTGCTCGCCGCCGAGGCCGCCGGCACAGGCGGCGGCGAGGTCGCGGTGACGGCGCACGGCGCGCGTTTCTCCGTGCCCGCCGGCCGGGTCCGGGCCGACCGGGGTCCGGTCCACCTGGGGGTACGCCCGGAGAAGCTCCATCTGGTCGGCTCCGCCGACCAGGTGCCCGCCGGCCATCAGCACGTCACAGGGGTCGTCACCGATGCCTCCTACGTGGGAGTCAGCACGCAGTACCTGCTGCGCACCGGCTGGGGCACCGAACTGTCGGTCTTCGCGGCAAACAGCGGAACCTCGACTCAAGTGGCGGTCGGCAGCGAAGCGGTGGCGTACTGGGATCCGCGGCACGCCTTCCTGCTGCCCCGCGACGCCACCGACACCGACCGGACCACGCCGGTTCTCGACGAGCCGGTCGGCGCCTCGTCATGACCCTCCTGGCGCCCACCAGATCGGGGAAGGCACCGGACCCACCACCGGCACCCCGGCCCGGGCGGTACCGGCTGCTGCCGTACCTGTTGCTGCTGCCCGGCGCGGCCTGGCTGCTGGTGTTCTTCGGCGTGCCGCTGCTGCAACTCGCCGCCGCGAGCCTGTACGACCCCAACGGATCGCTGTCCACCGGGTACGCGATGACGTGGGCGTTCGGCAACTACCCGGACGTGGTGCAGGCGTACTGGCCGCAGTTTCTGCGCTCGTTCGGCTACGCCGGCCTGGCCCTGGTGCTGGCGCTGCTGATGGGCTACCCGCTGGCGTACGCCATCGCGCAGAAGGCCGGCCGGTGGAAGAACCTGCTCCTGGTGTGCGTGGTCGCGCCGATGTTCACCAGTTTCCTCGTCCGCACGCTCGCCTGGAAGACGATCCTGTCGGACAACGGTGCGCTTGTCGGCCTGCTGCGGGACGTACACCTGCTCGGTCCGGACGGTCGATTGCTTGCCACTCCGTTCGCTGTGGTGCTCGGGCTGACGTACAACTTCCTGCCGTTTCTGGTGCTGCCGCTGTACGCGAGCCTGGAGCGGCTGGACCAGCGGCTGCTGGAGGCGGCAAGTGACCTGTACGCGAGCCCGGTGCAGGCGTTCCGTCGGGTGACGCTGCCGCTGTCCATGCCCGGCCTTGTCGCCGGCACATTGCTGTTCTTCATTCCGGCCAGCGGCGACTACATCAATGCCGAACTGCTCGGCACCCCCAACGAGTACATGATCGGGAACGTCATCGACTCGGCGTTCCTGGTGCGGCTGGACTATCCGCAGGGGGCCGCGCTGTCGTTCCTGCTGATGGCGGCGATCCTCGCTGTGGTCTTCGGGTATCTGCGCAGGGCCGGCACGGAGGAGGTGCTGTGATGAGCGCGAGGAGTGCAGCGCAGCGGAGCCCCGCAGTCGCGAATGAAAGGGGGCTCTGGTGAGGGTTTCCCGCTGGCTGGCTGACCGTTGGGTGATGATCGTCGCGTTGCTGGTGCTCGGCTATCTGGCGCTGCCGATCCTCGTGGTGGCGGGGCTGTCGTTCAACCGCCCGTCGAGTCGCCTGTCGTACGACTTCAACGAGTTCACGCTGGACAACTGGCGTCAGCCGTGCGCCACCTCCGACATGTGCGATGCGGTGGTCCGCAGCGTGCAGATCGGCTTCATCGCCACTGTGGTCGCCACAGTGCTGGGCACCCTGATGGCGTTCGCGCTCGTCCGGCACCGTTTCCGGGGCCGGTCCGGCGTCAATGTGCTGATCTTCCTGCCGATGGCAACCCCGGAGCTGGTGATGGGTACGTCGCTGCTGGCGCTGTTCGTCTCGGCGGGCGTACCGCAGGGGTTCTGGACAATCGTCATCGCGCACGTCATGTTCTGCGTGTCGTTCGTCGTGGTGACGGTGAAGGCGCGGCTGGCCGGGATGGACCGGCGGCTGGAGGAAGCCGCCATGGACCTGTACGCAAGCGAGTGGCAGACGTTCCGGCGGATCACCCTGCCGCTGGTGCTGCCCGGCATCGTGGCCGCCGCGTTGCTGGCCTTCTCGTTGAGCTTCGACGACTTCATCATCACGAACTTCAACGCCGGCACCACTGTCACGTTCCCGATGTACGTCTGGGGTGCCGCCCAGCGGGGCATCCCGCCGCAGGTGAACGTCATCGGCACCGCGATGTTCGCGATCGCCCTGCTGCTGGTCGGGCTCAGCTCGCTGCGGGGGCGACGGGCCCGCCGCGCCAACCTGCTTGCCGTTACGGCGTCGCACGTGCGCCGGTCGTCATGAGGGCCGCGGCTGCGGGTCGTCCGACAGGTCTGCGGTCATGACTCTCCCGCATGTCGGCAGGGCGCTCACCGACGCGGCGCCCGTGCCGTACTGGCTGGACCGCCCCGACCGCCCCGACCCACTGCCGCCACTCGTCGGCCCGCAGACCGCCGACCTGCTCGTGATCGGCGGCGGGTACGGCGGGCTCTGGGCAGCGCTGCTGGCCAAGCAGGCGGACCCCGATCGCGACGTGCTGCTTGTCGACGCCGGCACCTGTGGCTGGGCGGCGTCCGGGCGCAACGGCGGGTTCTGCGCCGCATCGCTCACCCACGGGCTCGCCAACGGTGTCGAGCGGTTCCCCGACGAGGTCGGCGAACTGGAACGACTCGGCCGGGAGAACCTGGACGCCATCGCCGCCACCGTCGCCGACCACGACATCGACTGCGACTTCGAACGCACCGGCGAGCTTGCCGTCGCCGTCGAGCCGTACCAACTCGACGGGCTGGCCGCCGACGCGGAACTGGCCCGCCGGTACGGGCACCGGGTACGGCTGCTCGACCGGGACGAGGTGCGCGCCGAGGTCGACTCACCGACGTACCTGGGTGGGATGTTCGACGCCGACCGGGTGGCGATGGTGGACCCGGTGAAGCTGGCCTGGGGTCTGCGCCGCGCCTGCCTCGACCTCGGCGTGCGGGTGCACGAGCACACCCGGGTCACCGGGCTGCGCGCCGACGGCGCTGCGCTGCGCGCGGCCACCCTCGGCGCCGACGCCGGCGATCCCGCACCCGGCGGCCGTCGCGGCTCGGTGCGGGCGCGGCGGGTCGTCCTGGCCACCAACGCGTTTCCGCCGCTGCTGCGCCGGCTGCGCGCGTACGTGGTGCCGGTCTACGACCACGTGCTGATGACCGAGCCGCTCACGCCAGCCCAGCGGGACGCGGTCGGCTGGCGCAACAGGCAGGGGCTGGCCGACACCGGCAACCAGTTCCACTACTACCGGATCACCACCGACGGGCGGATCCTCTTCGGCGGCTACGACGCGGTCTACCACTACGGCAACCGGGTCGCCCCCGAACTGGAGCAGCGCCCGGCCACCTTCACCACCCTCGCCGAGCATTTCTTCACCACGTTCCCGCAGCTCGCCGACGTGCGCTTCAGCCACCGCTGGGGCGGCGTCATCGACACCTGCACCCGGTTCTGCCCGTTCTACGGCACCGCCTTCGACGGTCGACTGGCGTACGCGGCCGGCTACACCGGGCTCGGCGTCGGCGCCACCCGCTTCTCTGCCCGGGTGATGCTCGACCTGCTCGACGGCGGGAACACCCCGCTGACCCGACTCGACCTGGTACGCCGCAAGCCGTTGCCGTTCCCACCGGAGCCCGTCCGTGCGATCGGCATCAACCTCACCCGCCGGTCGATGGCCCGCGCCGACGCGCGCGAGGGCCGACGCGACCTGTGGCTGCGTACCCTCGATCGTCTTGGTTTGGGGTTCGATTCCTGATGCGTATCCTGCTCGTCGGTGCCGGTGGCGTCGGGTCCGCAGCCGTAGCCATCGCCGCCCGCCGCGGTTTCTTCGAGACGATTGTGGTCGCCGACTACGACCGGGACCGGGCCGACCGTGCGATCAGCGGGCACGGTGACCGCTTCGTCGCCGCCCGGTTGGACGCCTCCTCGGCCGACGCGGTAGCGGCGCTCTGCCGGGAGCACCGGATCACCCACGTGCTCAACGCCGTCGACCCGCGCTTCGTCATGCCGATCTTCGACGGCGCGTTCGCGGCCGGGGCCGACTACCTGGACATGGCGATGTCGTTGTCGCACCCGCACCCCGCGCTTCCGTACTCCGAGACCGGTGTGAAGCTCGGCGACGAACAGTTCGCCGTCGCGGACCGCTGGGCCGAAGCAGGCCGGTTGGCGCTGTGCGGCATCGGTGTCGAACCGGGCCTGTCCGACGTGTTCGCCCGCTATGCCGCCGACGAACTGTTCAGTGAGATCGACGAGATCGGCGTCCGCGACGGCGCGAACCTGACCGTCGACGGCTACGACTTCGCGCCCTCCTTCTCCATCTGGACCACGATCGAGGAGTGCCTCAACCCGCCAGTGGTCTGGGAGAAGGGCCGGGGCTGGTACACCACGTCGCCGTTCTCCGAGCCCGAGGTCTTCGACTTCCCCGAGGGCATCGGGCCGGTCGAGTGCGTGAACGTGGAACACGAGGAGGTGCTGCTCATCCCGCGCTGGGTCGACGCCCGGAGGGTCACCTTCAAGTACGGCCTCGGCGACGAGTTCATCGAGGTGCTCAAGACGCTGCACAAGCTCGGCCTGGACGCGACCACGCCCGTGCGGGTACGCGGCGTCGACGTGTCCCCGCGCGACGTGGTAGCCGCCAGCCTGCCCGACCCGGCAACTCTCGGCGACCGGATGCGCGGCAAGACCTGCGCCGGCACCTGGGTGCGCGGCCTCGGCCCGGACGGGCGGCCCCGGGAGGTCTACCTCTACCACGTCGTCGACAACGAGTGGTCGATGCGGGAGTACGGCCACCAGGCAGTGGTGTGGCAGACGGCGGTCAACCCGGTCGTAGCGCTGGAACTGCTAGCCGGCGGCGTCTGGTCGGGAGTCGGGGTGCTCGGCCCGGAGGCGCTACCGCCGGTGCCGTTCCTGGACCTGCTTACCGCGTACGGCTCGCCGTGGGGGCTGGACGAGCGGAATCCATGAGCGGTCCGCACGGCCCATTGCCGAACCCTCCTGAACCCCGCTGAGCGCCGCAGTGACGCTAACCCGACACGTCGTCGGCGGCTCCCGGGCGACCTCGGCGGATCCGCCGTAAGTTCGCTTGATACATGATGATTTGTGCCCTTCCTGCATATAAGGGTTGCCCGTTCGGCTTCAAGCCCTGCCCGTGGGGCTGCCTGGGATGCCGCGTTCGGCGCTGACCGTCAACGATGCGTTGCGCTGGTGGTAGCCGATGAACGTCCTGTGTGGATCAGACGGCGCACGTGACGAGCACGACGGTGGATATTGCACAAAGTATTTGCGACGACACTCATCGCCGTGACGATGCACCCACCGCCGTTTCCTGGCCCGCCGAACGCCCCGTCGTCCGGCCCCCGACCGAATTGGTTCCGCCGGGCCAGTCCCGCGAGCCGAGTTGCCGTGATCCTCGGCTCGATCGCCTTGTCGTTCCTGCTGCTCTGCTGCGCCGGCAGCGCGATCGTCGGCGCGATGGTCGGCGAGCCGACGCCCGGCCGTACCAATACCGCGGCAGACGAAGCGCAGCAGCCCATCCTGGCAGCGCCGGCCGAGCCGACCGACGAGGCTCCCGCGCAGGCGGTGCCGCCGAGCGCCGCGCCCTCTGCCGCGCCCTCCGCTGCGGCCGAACCGTCGGTCCCGGCCTCGCAGGCCCCGTCCAGTGCTGCACCGTCGCCGGTCGTGCACGTCTCGACCGTGACGGAGCGGACCGCGATCCGGTACAGCGAGCGGACCGTCAAGGATTCGTCCCTGGCCCAGGGCAAGCGGGTCGTACGGACCAAAGGCGCCAACGGCATCCGGACCCTGACCTACGAGGTGACCACCACCGACGGGGTGCAGACGGGTAAGAAGCTGGTCAAGTCCACGGTCACGAAGCAGCCGGTCACCCAGGTCGTCGCCATCGGTACCAAGAAGCCGCAGTCATCCAAGTGCGACCCGAACTACACCCCCTGCGTGCCCATCGCCAGCGACGTCGACTGCGCCGGAGGTAGCGGCAACGGTCCTGCCTACGTCAGCGGAGTCGTCAAAGTAATCGGCACCGACATCTACGACCTGGACCGCGACAACGACGGCTACGGCTGCGACTAATCCCAAGAGCATCCGCCCCGCCCGCC
>NZ_LGEB01000081.1:0-20231 GCF_001279555.1 Micromonospora sp. NRRL B-16802
CGGCGAAGCACTACCACCAGACACCGCACACCGCTTCCTCACCACCTGGCCCCACATCGAACTCCACAACCTCTACGGACCCACCGAAGCATCCATCGACGTCACCGCCTGGCAATGCCAACCGGACTCCACCACCGTCCCCATCGGACAACCCATTGCCAACACCCGCGCCTACGTACTCGACAACCGACTACGCCCCACCCCCATCGGTATCGCCGGAGAACTCCACATCGCCGGCACCGGCCTCGCCCACGGCTACCACAACCGCCCCGGTCTGACCGCCGAGCGGTTCCGGACCGACCCGTACGGACCACCCGGACAACGCATGTACGCCACCGGTGACCTCGCCCGCTGGCGCTCCGACGGCACACTCGAATACCTCGGCCGGACCGACCGACAGATCAAGCTCCACGGTCAGCGCGTCGAACTCGGCGACATCGAACACGCCCTGTGCCAGCACGCCGCGGTCGACCGGAGCGCGGTAGCGGTCCGCCACGGCGTCCTGATCGGTTACATCGTCGGCGACGCGGATCCCGCCGACGTACGCCGGTTCCTCGCCGACCGACTGCCGACGTACATGGTCCCCACGACTGTTGTCGCACTCCCGGATCTGCCTGTCACACCACACGGCAAGCTGGACACCGCCCGACTGCCCGAGCCCGCGCCACCGCCGGAGGCCGGGCACGTCGAACCGCGTACCGACACCGAGCGGTGGCTGGCCGAGGTGTGGGAGAACCTTCTGCGCGTCGAGCGGGTCGGCGCCGGAGACAACTTCTTCGACCTTGGTGCCAACTCGCTGCACACCACCCAGCTCGCCGCACGGGTCCGCGACGGGCTCGGCCTCGACGTCCATCTCCGGCACGTGTTCGCCAACCCGGTCCTCGAGGACTTCGCCAGGCACCTTGACGAGAGCGCCAAAGCGCCGGCCGAGGCCAACGGCCCGCTCGTCGGGCTCCAGCCCCGTGGATCGCAGTCCCCGCTGTTCCTGGTGCACCCGGTCGGCGGGGCGGTGACCCACTACCTGACGCTGGCGACGATGCTCGGCGACGACCAGCCGGTGTACGCCATCGAGGACCCTGAGCTGCACGGCACCGCCCCCGCCGGCAGCCTCGCCGAGCGGGCCGGCCGCTACCTCGACCTGGTCCGCGGCGTCCAGCCGCACGGCCCGTACCACCTCGGTGGCTGGTCACTTGGAGGCCCCGTCGCGATGGAGATGGCCGGGCAGCTCCGGGACGCCGGAGAGGAGGTCGGCGTCGTCCTGGCGCTGGACTCGGCCCTGCCGGTCCCTGGCCAGAACCCGACCGACCTGGAGACGCTCACCTGGTTCGTCCTCGACACGGCCGGCACGGCAGGCGTGCCCCTGCCGGACGTCGACCTCGACGCGTTGCGGGGGCTCGACCGCCAGGCGCTGGACACTGTGGCCCTGGACGTGCTGGCCCAGGCCGGGCTGGCACCTCCGGACACCCACGACGACCTGCGGACCAGGATGCGGGCGTTCGCCACGAACATCGCGCACTATGCCGCGTACCGGCCACGGAACTACCTCGGCCGGCTGGTGCTCGTGACCGCAGAAGACAACAGGGCGACGGACGACGTGTCAGCGTGGCAGGCCCACGCACCCCGCCTGGAGCACCTCACGGTGCCCGGTGACCACTTCACGATGCTGCGCCCGCCCCATGTGCGGGACCTCGCGGCGGTCGTACGGAGGGTGCTGGAGCAGGGGCCGGAGCCTGCGGCCCCCGGTTCGTGTGACGGGACACCTCCCGCGCCCGGCTCCTAGATTCGCACTGCACCGCCCGACCGTTGCCGCGCCGGTCCGACCAGCGGATTGCACCGATGAGGACCCTGCGCGGAGGCAGGAGCTTCCGTGAGCACGTCCAACGTCGACGACATCTACGAGCTGTCCCCGTTGCAGCAGGGCATGCTGCTGCACACGGTCCACGACGGCGCGACCGACATGTACCTCGGCCAGCACGTCTACATCGTCGAGGGAAGCCTGGACGTCGACGCGATGGTTCGGGCCTGGCGGCAGGTGTTCGAGTCGCACCCCGCGCTGCGGACGTCGTTCCACTGGGACGGCGACGACAAGCCGCTTCAGGTCGTGCATCGGGACGTCACGCCGCCGGCGCACCAGGACGACTGGTCCGCGCTGAGCGAGGACGAGCAACAGGAACGGCTCGACGCGATGATGGCCGAGGACCGCGCCACCGGCTTCGACGTCGCCGCAGCCCCGCTCCAGCGACTGCACCTCATCCGTCTCGGGGACGATCGGCACGCCCTGGCCTGGACCCATCACCACCTGCTCCTCGACGGCTGGTCGGTGCCGATCTTCATGAACGAGGTGATGGCCCACTACCAGTCCCTGACCGGTGGCGGCCCGCTGCCTCCGCCCGCGCCGCCTTTCCGCGACTACATCGCGTGGCTGCAACGCCAGGACATGGACGCGGCGAGGACCTTCTGGAAGGAGGTCATGGACGGTGTCACCCCGGCCACCCTGGCCGGGATGCGCCCGGTGGACCCCCACCACGGCACCGGCGGTGTCGACCGGCACGTCGTGAGCCTTCCGCCAGCCGTCGAGGAGGGCCTGCGCGACGCTGCCTCCCGTCACCGGGTCACCCTCAACACCGTCCTGCACGCGGCGTGGGCCGTCGTGCTGGGCCGCTACAGCGGGCGCTCCGACATCGTCTTCGGCTGTGTCAGCTCCGGCCGGCCCGCGGAGCTGCCCGGGGTGGACCGCATGATCGGCATGTTCGTCAACACCCTGCCGGTCCGCTTCAGCGTTCCGTCCGAGGGCGACCTGGGGCCGTGGCTACACGAGCTACAGACCCGGTACGCCGACATCCGCCGCTACGAGTTCAGCCCGCTCTCCGACATCAAGAAGTGGGCCGGCGCCCCGGGCCAGCAGTTGTTCGACAGCCTGTTCGTGCTCGACAACCACTCGTTCGGCGTCCAGGCCGGGGGCTCGCCGCAGGGACAGCTCACAGTGCGCTCGCAGGCGACCTTCGACAAGGTCAGCGTCCCGATGGCGCTGATCGTGACGCCCGCGCCGGTGTCCGAGGTGCAGCTGCTGCTCCACGAGAACCGCTTCGAACCCGGCTTCGCCGACGGCGTCCTCGACTGCCTGTTCAGCACCTTGAGGGCGATCATCGGGGCCGACCGCGTCGAGCAGGTCGTGGCCGCCGCCGGGCCCGTGATCGCGTCACCGGACAGGCACGACTCCGCGTCGTTCGTGGACGCGCCGACCGGACCAGTGGTCCCGCCCGCGACACCAGAGGAGGAGGCGATCGCGACGGTCTACCGCGACATCCTCGAGCTGGCCGAGGTCGACGTCACCACGAGCTTCTTCGACATGGGCGGCGACTCCTTCGGCGCCGTCCGGGCGGTCGGCCGCATCGAGGGCGCCTCCGTCACGCTGCTCGCGTTGAACCCGAGCGTGCGCGCGCTCGCCTCCGCGCTCGCGACCGGCGGCCGGACGAGCGAGGAGGACGAGCTCGATGCCGAGATCGCCGAGCTGGAACGACAGCTCGCCGAGACCGACGACCTCGCCGAGGAGCTGACCGCGTTCTACACGACCAGCGAGGAGGAGGAGCGGGAGGTCGCCGCCTCCGGCCACGGCCGGCTCGAGTTCGAGCGGACGCAGGAGATCCTGCTGCGGCACCTGCCGCCAGCGCCCGCTGTCATCGCCGACATCGGGGGCGGTACCGGCCGCTACGCGCTCTGGCTGGCCGAACTCGGCTACCGGGTGGTGCACCGCGACATCGTTCCCCTGTACGTCGAGCAGTTGCGAGCGGCCATCCGGCCGGGCACCGACGTGGAGACCGCCGTCGGCGACGCGCGCAGCCTCGACCTCGGCGACGAGAGCGTCGCGGCGGTGCTCCTGCTCGGACCGCTGTACCACCTCCCCCGCCTGGCCGACCGGGTGCAGGTGCTCCGGGAGGCGCGGCGCATCGTCGCGCCCGGCGGCGCCGTGTTCGCGTCCGCCATCTCGCGCTGGGCGGCGCGGATGGACGGGGTCCTGCGGGAACGGATCTACGAGCGGGGTCCGGAGATGCTTGCCCACATCGACGAGGTGGAGGAGACGGGGGTCCTTCCGCCGCTGGCCCGGGGCGGCTACACGGCCTACACGCACCGGCCGGACGAGTTGGAGTTGGAGTTCTCCTCCGCCGGCCTCGACATGACCGACCTGGTCAGCGTCGAAGGCTCTGCCTTCCTGCTGACCGACCTCACCGAACGCATGGACGACCCCCTGGGCCACGAGGCGATCCTCGCGAGCGCACGAGCGCACGAACGGGTGCCCGAACTGCTGGGCATCGGCCCGCACCTCGTGGCGACCGGGCGGCGGCCGTGACCAGCCGGACCCGGTTCCAGTGACAAGACACGTCGATGGATGACTCCTACGTTCCGAAGTGCGCGACCGACGCGGTCGCGCCGGCCTGACCTGAGCAGGAGGCACCCATGACGAATGTCGAGGCCGAACCGTCAGCGGTTCGGTCGGACGCACTACCGGCGTCTGGAATTCGTACGTACATAATTCTGTGGATCTCGCAGTGGCTGGCATGCGCCGCGGTGAGCTTCACGGTCTTCGTGATCAGCGTAAACATCTTCGTGGACTTCAGCGCGGTCTGGATCGTCGCCGCCGCGTACGCCGTCCTGTTCGTGCCCTTCCCGATCCTCTCACCGTTCGCCGGCGCCTTCGTCGATCGGTACGGCCAACGGCCGGCACTGCTGATCAGCAACATCGGCACGCTTCTCAACCTGTCGATCCTCGCCTACATGATGATCAGCGGCCTCGGCACCCCGTTCTACGCGGTCTGCGCGGTCGGCATCTCGACGATCCTGCGGACCTTGCAGCTGGCCGCCATCGAGTCGGTGGTGCCCCTGCTGGTGCCGAAGCGCCACTACGGGCGCGCCAACGGCCCACGCATGCTGCTGACCGGCACGTTCGTCCTCGCTGGACCGCTCCTCGCCTACCTGCTGCTGAGCGTTTTCGCACCATCGACGATCGTCATCGCCGAGTGCGTGCTGGTGGTCATCGCCATCATCGTCGTGTCCAGGATCCAGTTCCCTGGCGTCGACAGGCCCAGCCCCGAGGCGACCACCCAGTCGCTCGGCCGGGACGTCGCCGACGCGTACCGCACCCTGCGTGCCCGCAGGGGGCTGCTGACGATGGTGGGGTTCCTGGCCATCGTGAGCGGCGTCCTCGGCGCGCTCGAAGTCGCGGCCAGCGGTACGGTTCTGGGCTTCGCCGACGACAGCGGCGCCATCGCGGTGTCCACGTCGTGCTGGCTCGGCATGGTCGTCGCGAGCATCCTGATGGTGGTGTGGGGCGTACCCCGCAAGCTGGTGATGGGCGGCCTGCTCGGTGCCGGGCTCGTGTTCGCCGTGGCGCTCGTCGCGGCGGCGGTACGGCCGAACCTCATCCTGCTGTGCGTCGGCGGTTTCATCGCGATGGGCAGCCTCGCGGTCGTCATCGCCACCTTCCAGACCGTGATGCACCTCAAGGTCGAGCAGCGTTACCTCGGTCGCGCCGTCGGCCTCAAGAACACGGCGGTCACGATGTCGCACATCGTCGGCGACGTCGGAACGCTGGTGCTGGGCATCAGCATCTTCGCCAACAGCGGCAAAGACTCCGGCGGCGGCGTGTGGGGATGGCGGCAGGGCCACGGTTGGGACGATGTGGACTCGCCGTTCCTCAAGGTGATCATCGGCGACGGCCCCGGGCGTGGTTGGGCCCTCTTCATGATGTTGATCGGGCTCGGCGTGGGTGCTGTCGTCGCCTACCTCAGGTACCGCAAGCCCGCGTTGCTCCACGTGGAGGACGACCTGCCGGACGTCACACCGATGGACCGGCTGTCCCGACCGACCGAGGACCTCACACCCGTCCGCGCCAGCGAGGCGACGGCGACGCCGGGAGGCCGGTCCGCATGACGTGCCGGTCGTGCGCGTACGGCTCCGGGGAACGTGCGCGCGCGACCGGTGCCGGCTTCCCATCTGGTCAGTGTCGACGCGATCCACCACGAATACGAAGGCACCGATGAACCACAGGTTCCCCATCGTCGCAACCGAACGGCTACCGCACCGACCTGACGAGAGCAGGAGGCATCAATGACAACTGTCAAGACCGGACCACCGCAGGATCAGTCGGACGCATTACCGGCGTCCGGAACCCGCACGTACGTCCGTCTCTGGGTTTCGCAGTGGCTCGCCTGCGCTGCCGTGAGCTTCACGGTCTTCGCGCTCGAGCTCAACATCTTCGTGGATTTCAATCCCATCTGGTTGATCGCCATCGCCTACGCCATCCTGTTCGTGCCCTTCCCGATCCTGTCCCCGTTCGCCGGCGCGTTCGTGGATCGTTACGGCCATCGGCGCGCGCTGCTGATCAGCAACATCGGCACGCTGCTGAACCTCCTGGTTCTCGTCGTCGTGATGGTCACCGGCGTCGGTGGGGCGCTGTACGCCGTCTCGGCGGCCGGTATCTCCACGATCTTGAGAACGCTTCAGTTGGCCGCGATCGAGTCGGTGGTGCCTCTGCTCGTACCGAAGCGTCACTACGGGCGGGCGAACGGCCCACGGATGCTGATGACCGCGACGTTCGTCCTCGCGGGGCCGCTGTTCGCCTACCTGCTGTTGAGCGTCGCCAAGCCGGTCACGATCGTCCTGGCGGAGTGCCTGTTGGTGGTGATCGCCATCTGCGTCGTGATCACCTCTAACATCCCTGTCGTCAAGAGGCCGGACGGTGACGCGCCCCGTCAGTCACTGGGCAGGGATGTCGTCGACGCATGGCAACACCTCCGCGTCCGGCGGGGTCTGCTGACGATGGTGGGTTTCCTGGCCCTCGTCAGCGGCACCCTCGGCGCCCTCGAGCCCGCCTCGAGCGGGGCCGTGCTCGGCTTCTCGCCGGATAGCGGCGCCATCGTGGTGTCCACGTCGTGCTGGCTCGGGATGGTCGTCGCGACCATCCTGATGGTGTTCTGGGGCGTACCCCGCAAGCTGGTGATGAGCGGCCTGCTCGGCGCCGGGCTCGTATTCGCCCTGGCGCTCTGCGCGGCCGCGTTCCGGCCGGATCTCATCCTGATGTCCGCCGGCGGCTTCGTCGCGATGGGCAGCCTCGCAGTCATCATCGCCAGCTTCCAGACCGTGATGCACCTCAAGATCCCGCCGCACCTGCTCGGTCGCGTGTTCGGTTTGAAGAACACCTCGGTCACGCTGTCGCACATCGTCGGGGACGTCGGAGCGATCGCGCTCGGCGTGGCATTTCTCTCGAGCGACTTCACCTACAGCGGCAGGCCTCCCGGGGAGGGCTGGGACGATGTCAGCTCGCCGATCCTCGCGGCATTCATCGGTGATGGTCCCGGCCGCGGCTGGGCCCTCGTGATTATGCTGATCGGGGTCGGGGTGGCCGCAGTGGTAGCGCTCCTCGCGACCCGCAGCCGTGGGCTGCGTGGCCTGGAGCAGGACCTGCCGGACGTGATTCCGGACGACCAGCCGCCCCGGTCCACCGAGGACCTCGCACCGGTCGGCGCCACCGAACCGGCGCCGGGACGCCAGTCCGTGTGACCCGGTAACGGCGCGCACGCCGCGCCGAGCACGAATCCGTTGACCGAACGACGAAACGAGTCCCGACCATGGACATGCTGAAGGGCGACGAGATCGCCAACGCGAAGCTCACCGACTGGCGCAAGCTCGCCCAGGGACTGCATGCCCGCTATCTGGTCGACGACTTCAGTACCGGCGCGCGGTTCGTCGCTGCGGTCGGCGAGGCCGGCGACGCGCTCGGGCACCACCCGAGCGCGTCGCTCGGCACCGGGCACGTCGACCTCAAGCTGGTCAGCGCCGACGCGATCTACCGCGACGACGAAGGCACCGAACACGTCATCGAATGGGTGACGCAGCAGGACGTCGATCTCGCCCGACGGATCACCGAGATCGCCGCCGACCACGGGCTCAAGGCCGATCCGGCCTCGGTCAGCCTCATCGAACTCGGCCTCGACACCGCGGACTCCGCGACCATCGCCCCGGTGTGGGCCGCGTTGTTGACAGGCAACCCCGGGGCCCAGGGCCACGGGACGCCCGGCGACGAGATCCGGGACGCCACGGGCCGCGTGCCGAACCTGTGGTTCGGCGACGCCGGCAACGGCGACGCCCCCGGCCAGCGCTTCCACATCGAGGTCTACGTGCCCCGCGAGGTGGCCGAACAGCGAATCGCGGCTGTCGTCGCCGCAGGTGGGACCGTCGTCGACGACAGCGGCACGCCGTCGCTCACAGTCATCGCCGACCAGGACGGCAACCGGGGGGTTCTCTGCGTCGCCGAGTCTCCCGCGACTGTCGACTGACCCGTCGACCGGACCCCGGTTCGTGTGACAAGACACCACGCAACGCCGTCGAGATCCTGACGTACGACCCGAGGCTCAACGCCGCGACGAGACGAGAGCAGGTAGCGCCGATGTCGACCGCCGACGCCGAAACCTCCACCCGTCGGCCCGACACCGGCCCGCCAGCCAGAATACGTACGTTCGTTCTCCTGTGGTGTTCCCAGTGGCTCGTGGTGTTCGCCGCGGCGCTTACCGTCCTGGTGTTCCGCCTCGACATCTTCGCGGAGTTCGACTCGCTCGCCGCGCTCATCTTCGCGTTCCTCATCCTGTTCGCACCGTTCGCGTTCCTCTCCCCGCTCGCCGGAGCGCTCGTGGACCGTTACGGGCACCGGCGGGTGCTGCTCGCCAGCAGCATCGGCTACCTCATCAACCTGGGCGCGCTCGTCGTCGTGCTGCTCCTGGACGTCCCCCTGCTGTGGCCGCTCATCGCCGTCCTGGCCATCGACGCCATCCTCAAGGCGCCGCAGTTGGCAGCACTGGAGTCGGCGGTGCCGCTGCTCGTCCCGAGGCAGCACCTCATCCGGGCCAACGCCCCGCGGATGCTGCTGACCGTCACGGGGGTGGTCCTGGGGCCGCTGGTCGTGGCCCTCGCCCTGACCGTCGTCGCACCGGTGGGCGTGATCCTGCTCGAGTGCGCGGCGGTGGTGGTCGCCATCCTCGTGGTGCTCACCCTCGACATCCCGGTCGTGCCGAAGGACGCCGACGCCGCGGCACGGCGGTCGATCGGCGCGGAGGTGCTCTCGACCTGGTCGCACCTGCGGTCCCGGCCGGGACTGCTGCCGGTGCTGGGTTTCCTGGCGGGCGTCAGCTGCGTCATCGCGATCCTCGAAGGTGCCGGGCCCGAGAACGTCTTCTCGTTCGCCGGCGAGGGCGGAACGGTGATCGTCTTCGCGTCGGGGTGGGTCGGCATGCTCATCACGAGCATCATCATGATCGTCACCGGCCGGCCCCGCCGCCTCGCCCGCGGCCTGCTGTCGGCGGGGCTCGTCTTCGCCGTGGCGCTCCTCGTGGCCGCCGCACGACCCAACGTCGCGGTGATGGCGGTCGCCGCCTTCATCGCCCTGGGCAGCACTGCGGTCTTCATCGCCTGCGTGCAGACGGTGCTGCACTCCAAGGTGGCTTCCCAGCACCTCGGGCGGGCGATGGGCTTCAAGAACCTCATGGTCGCCGGGCCGCACATGATCGGCTCCACGATCGTGGTGACGGTCGGAGCGGGTCTCGTCACCGTCGTCGGCCGCGACGAGGTGCGGTCGCCGGGGGTCTCGGCGCTCGTCGGTGACGCGCCCGGCCGCAGCTGGGCCCTCGTCATGATGGGAGGGGCCGTCTTCGTCGCAGTCGTCGTCGCCCTCGTGTCCCGGAGCGTTCACCTGCGGCGCGTGGACGACCTTCCGGACGTCACACCCGGCGCCCAGCTGGATCCGGCGTCCGCGGGCCCATCGGCCTCCGTGGACCTGCCGGCCGCCGCCGGCCCACCGGCCTCCGCGGACCAGCCGGCCTCCGCCCCGACGCCGGCTCGGCGGTGACGGATGTCTTCTGTGATGCCACGCGACCGGCGTGAGCAGGTCGCTCCCTCGCGGGCTGATCTGGAGCGACGGCTCGCCGAGAAGCGGGCGGAGCGGGAGTGGCTCGCCCAAGCCCGCCGGATCCTCCCGGTGCCGCGGGAGGGCTCGCTGCCGTGCACGTACCAGCAGGAGGGCGCCTGGTTCATCCAGCAGCTGGACCCGCTGTCGTCGACGTACCACATCCCGTTCGTGCTCAAGCTGCACGGCGACCTCGACGTACCGGCGCTGGAGCGGGCATGGCACGCCCTCGTCGTTCGTCACGAGGCCCTGCGCACGCGGTTCGTGGACGAGGGCGGCGTGCCCCGGCAGGTCGTCGATCCGCCGCCGGGGATCCGGCCGCTCCCCGTTGTGGACCTGCCCGCCGACGGGATCGAGAAGTGGACGGCCGACGAGATTCATCGACCGATGGACCTGGCGACCGGGCCGCTGCTGCGTACGTCGCTGGCCCGCGTCAGCCCGCGGGAGCACGTGCTCGTGTTCGTCGTGAACCACATCGTGTGTGACGGATGGTCGATGCGCGTCCTGGCCGGCGAGCTGTCGATGCTCTACACCGCCGAGACGGGTGGTCCCGAGGCCCGGCTCCCCGACCTGCCGATCCAGCCGGCCGACCACGCGGTCTGGCAGCGCCGCTGGCTCGACGGTGACCGGCTCGACCGTCAGCGTGACTACTGGCGTAGCCGGCTGGCTGAGCTATCCACTGTGGACCTGCCAACCGATCGTCCCCGCCCTACCGAGCCCCGAGGCAGCGGCGCCTTCCAGTCGCGTAACCTGCCGAGCGAGCTGGCCGACGCGGCCCGCGCCTACGCACGCTCCAACGGCGTGTCGATCCTCGCGCTCATGCAGGCCACGGTGCTGACAGTGCTGCACCGGTACACGGGGCAGGTGGACCTGCCGGTCGGATCGGTCTTCTCCGGACGCAACCGGGGCGATCTCGAACCCCTGGTCGGCTTCTTCGTCAACTCGATGGTGCTGCGCACCAGCCTTGAGGGCGATCCCGGCTTCGCCGATCTCGTCCGTCGCTGCCACGACACAGTGCTGGAAGCCACCAGCCACCAGGACATCCCGTTCAGCCTTGTGGTCGACGCTCTGCAGCCGGAGCGTGTCGCCGGTCGCAACCCGCTGTTCCAGGTGGCCGTCACGCTGCAACCCGCCGGAGCCGCCGTCGACGTGCCGACGCTTGGCGACATCACCACTGAGCTTTTGGACACCAGCGGCGACCACACCCGCTTCGACCTGAACGTCCTGGTGGTCGACGGTCCGGGCAGCGCGCTGGAGCTCTCCGTGATGTACGCCACGGAGCTGTTCGACGCCGACCGCATCGACCGTTTCGCCTCCCACTTCACCGCCGCCCTCACCCACGGTCTGCGGGAGCCGCACCAGCCGGTGAGCCGAATCGAGCACCTCACCGACGGCGAACGGCACCAGCTGCTGCACGCCTGGAACGACACGTCGGTGGACTACCCGGCCGAACCGGTGCACCGGCTTGTGGAGGCCACCGCCGACGCCACCCCCGACGCGGTCGCTGTCGTCGACCACGACGGCACCCCGTACACCTATCGGCAGCTCGACTCGGCCGCCAACCAGCTCGCCCACCGTCTGCGCCGCGTCGGCGTCGGCCCGGACACCCGTGTCGGCGTCTGCCTGCGGCGTGGTGCCGACCTGGTCACGGCCCTGCTCGCCACGTGGAAGGCCGGCGGCGCCTACGTGCCCCTCGAGCCCGACCTGCCGCCGCAGCGCCTGGCCTTCATGCTTGAAGACGCCGCACCGGCGGTCGTGGTCACCGACGCCGCCCATGCCTCGTCATTCCCGACGGTCATCGCGCTCGACACCGAGCGGCAGGCCCTTGCCGCCGAGCCGGCCACGGTGCCGGACGGCGGCGGCGAGCTGGACGATCCCGCCTACCTGCTCTACACCTCGGGCTCGACCGGGACTCCGAAGGCCGTGCAGGTCCCGCACCGGGGCGTGCACAACCGGATCGCCTGGATGCAGGACGCCTACCGGCTTCAGGCCGACGACCGGGTGCTCCAGAAGACGCCGTACGGCTTCGACGTGTCGGTGTGGGAGTTCTTCTGGCCCCTGGTCACCGGGGCCACCCTCGTCCTCGCCAAGCCCGGAGGCCACGGTGACCCCCGGTACCTGCACGAGTTGATCAACCGCGCGGGCGTCACCACACTGCACTTCGTACCCACGATGCTGAACAGTTTCCTCGACGCCGTCGGCTCCGACCCCCTGCCGAGCGTGCGGCGTGTCTTCAGCAGCGGTGAGGCCCTGGCCGCCGACACCGTGCGCAGGTTCATGTCCACCTGGCCGCACGTCGAGGTGCACAACCTCTACGGGCCGACCGAGGCGTCCATCGACGTCACCGCGTGGCGCTGCACGCCGGACGCGGAGACCGTCCCGATCGGACGGCCGATCGCGAACACCAGGACCTACGTCCTCGACGACCTGCTGCGGCCGGCACCGATCGGGATCGCCGGCCAGCTGTTCCTCGCCGGAGCCGGTCTGGCCCACGGGTACCACCACCAGCCGGCGCTCACCGCACAGCGGTTCCTTCCCGACCCGTACGGTCCGCCCGGGCGGCGCATGTACGCCACCGGAGACCTCGCCCGCTGGCGCGCCGACGGCGTGCTGGAGTACCTCGGCCGGCAGGACAGCCAGGTCAAGATCGGCGGCCAGCGGATCGAGCTGGGCGAGATCGAACACGTCCTCGCCCAGCACCCCGGCATCCGCCAGTGCGCCGTCGCCGTCCGCGAAGCGGGCCGTCTCGCCGCCTACGTCGTCGGCGGCGCGGACCTGGGCAAGCTCCGGGCGTACGTCGCCGAACGGCTGCCCGCCTACATGACCCCGACAGCGTGGGTCGCGCTCGCCGAACTGCCGGTCACGCACAGCGGCAAGCTCGACACCGCCCGCCTGCCCGAACCCGAGCAGGCGGCAACGGAGACGGTCGGTGCCCGGACCGGGACCGAACGGTGGCTCGTCGACACCTGGCGCGACCTCCTCGGTGTCGAGCAGGTCGGCGTCGATGACGACTTCTTCGCCCTCGGCGCGAACTCGCTGCACGCCACCCAGCTGACCGTCCGCATTCGCGACCATCTCAACATCGAACTCGCCCCGCGCCACCTGTTCACCAGCTCCAGCCTCGAGCAGCTCGCCGACCTGCTGGACAGGACCGAGCCCCTCCCAGCCGTCGATCGGATCGTGCCGGTTCCGCGCAACGGCCCGCTGGTCTGCACGTACCAGCAGGAGGCCCTGTGGCTCGTGCAGCAACTCGACCGCACGTCCGCCGCGTACCACATCGGCTTCGCGACCCGGTTGCGCGGCGCGATGCAGGTGCCGGCGTTGGAGCGGGCCCTGGGGGACCTGGTGGTGCGGCACGAGGCGCTCCGGACCCGGTTCGTGGCGGTCGACGGCCTTCCCAGGCAGGTCATCGACCCGCCGCCGGCGGCCCTGACGCTACCCGTCGTCGACCTGGCGCAGGAGCAGGTCGAGCACTGGGCCGCCGACCTCATCCGCCAACCGATGGACCTGGCGACCGGGCCCCTGCACCGCGTCGCACTGGCCCGCCTCGGTCCCGACGAGCACGTCCTCGTCGTGGTCGTCCACCACGTCATAGCCGACGGCCTGTCGGCCCGCATCCTGATCGAGGAACTTGCCGCGCTGTACGCCGCCGGAACCACCGGCGAGCAGGTGCGGCTTCCCGACCTGACAGTGCAGCCGGCCGACCACGCCGTCTGGCAGCGTGGCCAGCTCACCGGGGAAGAGCTGGAACGGCAGCTCGGCTACTGGCGGACGCGGCTCGCCGACCTGCCCACCGTCGACTTCCCGACCGACCGTCCACGACCCGTCCGCCCCACCGGCGCGGGTGCCGGCGTCCGCCGACGCATCCCCGACGACGTCGCGGCAGGTGCGCGGGCGTACGCACTGCACCACCACGTGTCGTTCCTGGCAGTCCTCCAGGCGGCCCTGCTTGTGGTCCTGAACCGGTACACCGGACAGAGCGACCTTCCCGTCGGCTCGGTGTTCTCCGGTCGCACCCGGACCGAGCTCGAACCGCTCGTCGGATACTTCGTCAACGCCGTCGTCCTGCGTACCGACCTCGACGGCGAGCCCACATTCGCCGAGCTGGTCCGCCGCTGCCACGACACCGTCCTGGACGCGACGGCCAACCAGGCCGTGCCCTTCAGCCTCGTTGTGGACACGCTCGAACCGGACCGTACCGCCGGGGGCAACCCGCTGTTCCAGATCGCCCTCTCGCTACTGCCCGCGCAGCGGGCCGACGAAGCCCCGCAGTTCGGTGGGTTCATCGCCGAACCGGTCGAGGCCACCACCGGGCACACGCGGTTCGACGTGGCCATCAATGTGGACGACGCCGACGACGGAGGGCTGGATCTGGAGGTGGAGTACTCCACCGAGCTGTTCCACGCCGACCGCATCGAACGACTCGTCGATCACTACACCACCGCCCTCGCGCACGGGCTCACCGAGCCCGACCTGCACGCCACGGACGTCGAGATCATGTCCCACGCCGAGCAGCGAGAGGTCCTGCACAACTGGAACCCGGCGCGAGGCGGGCCGGTCACCGGCGTCGCGGACGCCGCCGGCGGGGAAGGCGCGTGAGGATGGACCCCACCGCTGCGGGCTCGGCATTCACGGCAGGACTGCTGCACGAGGTGGTCACCGGGCACGATCCGGACCGCGTCGCGATGCGGTACCGGGGACCGACCGCCGGTGAGCTGACGTACGGCGACCTGGATCGGCGATCCAACCAGCTCGCCCACGCGCTGAACGAGGCAGGAGTCGGCCCCGGCAACGTGGTCGGACTCCTGCTCAACCGCGGACCGCACCTGGCGATAGCCCAACTGGGGGTGATGAAGGCCGGCGCGGCCTGGACGATGCTGGACCCGCAGCTACCGCCGGCCCGGCTCGCCTTCCAGCTCGACGACGCCGAGGCATCCCTCCTGCTCACCGCCACCGCGCTGGCCCGGACGGCCGAGGAGATCAGCGGGCGGACACCGTACTGGTCCCTCGACGACCCACACGAGCACGCCCGGCTCACGATGTGCCCCGATTCCGCGCCGGGCGCCGATGTACGCCCCGACGACCCTGCCTACCTGCTCTACACCTCCGGGTCCACCGGTACGCCCAAGGGTGTCCTGGTGCCCCACCGGTCGGCCCACGCGTTCTGTCGCAACGCCGTGGAAGTCCTGGCGGTCACCTCTGCCGAACGGGTCGCGCAGACAGCCAATCCGAGCTTCGACGCCAGCATCTTCGACTGCTTCGCGACGTTGCTCGCCGGCGGGACGATTGTCAGCGCTCCGCACGAGACCATCGCCGACCCGGCCGCGTTCACCGCCTTCCTCCGCGACGAGCGCGTCACGCTGACCTTCATCCCGCCGGCGATCCTCGGCCTGCTCGATCCCGACGCGGTGGCCGGGGGCGCCCTGCGGCTCGTGTTCACCGGCGGCGACGTCCTCGGCACCGAGCAGGCCAACCGCTGGGCGCGGCCGGACCTGGACCTGCGCAACGTGTACGGCCCGACCGAGACCACTGTCTTCTGCACCCAGTACGAGCTGCCCCGCACGCCCCTGGACACCCCGCCGCCCATCGGCACCGCGCTGCCCCACCAGCGGACCTACGTCCTCGACGCGCGACTGCGACCGGTCCCCGTCGGCGTACCCGGCCAACTGTTCATCGCCGGCCCGGGGATCGCGCACGGCTACCACAACCGGGCGGCGCTCACCGCGCAGCGGTTCCTTCCCGATCCGTACGACGACCAGCCGGGCCAGCGGATGTACGCCACAGGTGACCGGGTCCGTTGGCGTAGGGACGGCGTAATCGAGTACCTCGGCCGTCTCGACCGGCAGGTCAAGATCCGCGGCCTGCGGATCGAGCTCGGCGAGATCGAACACGCCCTCACCCAGCACCCCGGTGTCCGCCAGTGCGCGGTCGTCCTTCGGGACAACAGCTACCTCGCCGCCTACCTCGTCGGCGACGTGACAGTGGGCGAGGTCCGGATGCACCTCGCCCAGCGGCTGCCCGGCAACATGGTCCCCTCGGCGTACGTGACGCTGCCCGAACTGCCGCTGACGCCGAACGGCAAGCTGGACACGGCCCGGCTGCCCGATCCCGGACCGCGGACCGCGGAGTACCGCCAGCCCCGTACCGACACCGAGCAATGGCTCGCCGACACCTGGCGGGATCTCCTCGGTGTCGAACGGGTCGGTGCCGACGACACCCTCTTCGACCTGGGTGCCAACTCCCTGCACACCACGCAGCTCACCGCCCGGGTCCGGGACCGCTTCACCATCGAACTCGACCCGCGGGACCTGTTCCAGGACCCGACCCTGGAACAGCTCGCCGCACGCATCGACGAGACCACGGCCGCCGGCACGCCGGACGACGACCTTGTCGAGATCGCCGAGCTGGAGCGGATGCTTGCTGAGAAGCGGGCCGAAAAGGCGCGCCGGACCGCTTCCCAGCAAGCGATGTAGGCCCCGGTCAGGCGCCGGCGGCGGGTCCGACAGGTGCGGGTGCCCGCACCACCAGGCGGTCGCCGAGGGCCAACGCGTCCATGTCGGAGCGGCGGTACGTGGCGACGGCGTCGTCCGGGGTCCGCACGATCGGTTGCCCGCGCAGGTTGAACGAGGTGTTCAGGACCACGCTCATGCCCGTCCGCGCGCCGATCGCCTCCAGGAGCGAGGCGAACAGTGGCGACTGCTCACGGTCGACGACCTGCACCCGCGCCGAGCCGTCGACATGCGTGACAGCCGGCAGCTCGGTGCGGTACTTGCTGCGTACCGGGGCGGTGAGCAGCATGTGCCGGTACGCCGACAGCCAGCGGTCGGGGATGTCGAAGTAGGTGGTCGCCTCCTCCGCGAGAACCGCCGGCGCGAACGGCCGGAAGTCCTCCCGCTGCTTGATGATGCCGTTCAGGTGCTCCCGCATCGTGGGTGAGCGGGGATCGGCGAGGATGCTGCGGTTGCCGAGGGCACGCGGCCCGAACTCCATCCTCCCGTGGCACCAGGCCACGACCTCGCCCGCGACGATACGGTCGGCGACGGCCTCGATCAGCTCGTCCTGAGCCAGCTGGCTCACCTGGAAGTCGTCGGGGAGCGTGCCGATCGCGCTGGCCACCGCCTCCGGATCGCAGTCCTCTCCCCAGTACGGCATCGTCATGCGCTTCGGCGGCGCGGGACGGCGGCGGCGTGCCGCGACGAGCGCCGCGCCGAGGGCGCTACCGTCGTCGCCGGCAGCCGGCTGGACGAACAGGTCCTCGACGAGGCCGCTACGGGCGATGGCTCCGTTAGCCGTGCAGTTCAACGCCACTCCGCCAGCCAGGCACAGCCGGCGCGAGCGGGTCCGGTCGAGGTGAGCGCTCAGCACGTGCATGAGCGCATCCTCCACGCGCCGCTGCAGTGCGGCGGCGATGTCCAGATGCCGTTCCTCGATCGGCTCGCGGGGGTTGCGGGCCGGGCCGACGAGGTCGGCGACGACCTCCAGCATCGCACCGTGGGTTTCCCGGTCGGTGTGCGACTGGTCGGCGTAGATGACCGGAACCTGCACGGCCCCCTTCGGGCCCAGGCGGACCAGGCTGCGGAAGGCGGCGGCGTACCTGGCCGGGTCGCCGTACGGGGCCAGCCCCATCACCTTGTACTCGTCCATGTTGAACAGGAACCCCAGGTGGTGGGTAAGCGCGCCGTAGAGGATGCCGAGCGAGCTGCCGACCGGGTAGGACGCCTGCGGGGTCAGTTCGGTGCCCTCCCCGTGGAAGACGGTGATGGCCTCCTGCTCGCCCATCCCGTCGGCCACCAGCACGAGCGCCTCGTCGAAGCCGCTGAGGTAGTAGGCGCTCGCCGCGTGCGCCTGGTGGTGGCGCACGTGCTCCAGCGGGGTGCCGGCCAGTTGCGGGAACGCGGCGGTCAGCATGGCGCGCTGCACCTCGCGCGCGTAGACGTTCTGGTACCAGCCAGCGAGGTTCTCGTTCGCGGACCAGTCCTGGGACGGGTCGTAGTCGAAGCCGTGCGCGACCACGTCGATGTCCGCGAGGTCCGCGCCGGCTTCGCGCAGGCAGGCTTTGATCGCGTCGGCGGGGAACGCGCCGGTGCCCTTGTCGCCGTCGTGGCGTTCCTGGGCGGAGGCGACGATCCCTCCCTGGTCGTCCAGCAGTACGGCGGCGGAGTCCAGGCCCTGGCGCATCCGTTCCGTCCGCGGATCGGCACCCGGAAGGATCTTGCGCTTGTATGCGGCGCTCGCGCCGAGCCCGCTGTATCCGAGCACGATCAACTCGGACTCCTTCGCCGGTCATGGCGACCCATCGTCGCGTTCAGTCCGATGGTCGCCGACCCGACGGCACTATCACCGTCACCGAATCCTGGCACTGCACATCTTCGGGCCGACCACGCCCCCGGTTCCGGCGACACGACACCCGTGAGAGGTCGTCCCTAGATTGCGGAGGTGGGTAGAAGCATGGGTGTCGGCGGTTTTGGGGATGTCTTCGAGCCCTCGCCGCCGCAGCGTGGCACGACGGTTCACAACGGGCACGGCGGCGCCGGCCATCTGAAACTCGCCGGTTTACCCGAGCCCGCCGATCCCGCCGACACGACGGCTGAACACGACCGCGGCGACCGTACCGGTGCGGGTGACCTCGACGACGAGATCGCGGAGCTGGAGCGGCGACTCAGCCGTAAGCGGGCCGCGCTGGCCGCGAAGCGAGTCGTGCCGGTGCCGCGTGGGCAAGCGTTGGTGTGTACGCGTCAGCAGGAAGGGCTGTGGTTCGAGCATCAACTCGACCCGGCGTCGACGGTCTACCACCTCCCCGTCGCACTACGGCTGCACGGCGTGCTGGATGAACCCGCCCTGCGGCGATCGCTACACGCGCTGGTAGTGCGACACGAAGCACTGCGCACCCGCTTCGTCGAACACGACGGACTCCCCCACCAGATCATCGACCCCCCACCGGCAGACCTTCCCCTGCCCACGGTCAGCATCCCGGCCGACACCATCGACACCTGGGTCGGCAAACAAATCAACCACCGTCTGGACCTGGCGACCGGACCCGTGTTCCGCACCGCCCTGGCCCGCATAGCACCAGACGACCACGTACTCGTGCTCGTAGCCCACCACATCGTCGCCGACGGCTGGTCCGTGGGAATCCTCACCACCGAACTCACCCGCCTCTACGCCGTCGAGACCGGCACCGCCACCGCGGACCCCTTGCCTGACCTGCCCGTACAACCCGCCGACCACGCGGCCTGGCAACGCGCCCGCCTCAACGACGACGAATTCACCCGCCAACTCGACCGCTGGCGCACCACCCTCGCCGACCTACCGACGCTGGATCTGCCCACCGACCGGCCGCGCCCGGCTCACCCCACCGGCGCCGGAGCCTGGATAGGCCGACCACTGCCCGACGACGTGACGGCCGCCGCGCGCCGCTACGCCCGCGACAACCGAGTCTCCTTCCTCGCCATCCACCAAGCCGCACTCCTCACCGTCCTGCACCGCTACACCGGACAAACCGACCTACCCATCGGCTCGGTCTTCTCCGGCCGCACCCAGACCGTCATCGAATCCCTCGTCGGCTACTTCGCCAACACCGTCGTCCTGCGCACCCGTCTCGACAGCGACCCCACCTTCACCGAACTCATCCACCGCTGCCACGACACCGTCCTGGAAGCCACCGCACTCCAAGACATCCCCTTCAGCCTCATCGTCGACAGCCTCCAACCCGAGCGCGTCACCGGCCGCAACCCGCTGTTCCAGATCAGCCTCACCCTGCAACCAGCCCTCGCTCGGGGCGCGTCGGGTCTCGGCACGCTCACCGCCGAACCTGTCGACGCCACCACCGGAAACGCCCGCTTCGACATCGCGGTCAGCATCGAAGAAACACCCGACGGCCAGCTCAGCATCGCCGCCGAATACTCCACCGAACTCTTCGACGCCGACCGTGTCGACAGGCTCCTCGACCACTACATAACCGCACTCGCCAACGGACTCGCACAACCCGAGCAGCCTGTCCGCGAGGTCGAGATCATGCCGGCCGCGGAACGCCACCAGGTGCTACACGACTGGAACGACACCACCACCGGATACCACCACGAACCCCTGCACCACCTCATCGAACGCATCGCCGAACACACCCCGAACGCCATCGCCGTGATCGACCACGACGGCACCCACCACACCTACCGCGACCTCAACACCACCGCCAACAAACTCGCCCACCGCCTCCACCACCACGGCATCACCCCCGGCGACCACGTCGGCGTCTGCCTCCCCCGCAGCATCCACCTCGTCA
>NZ_LGEB01000082.1:0-17451 GCF_001279555.1 Micromonospora sp. NRRL B-16802
GTGCGGGATGTTTTTGCTTACCGGACGGTGCGCGGGCTGGCTGCCAGTTTGGGTGAGGGCGTTGACGAGTGGGAGCCGGTGGCGCCCTTCGCGCTGCTGTCGGATTCCGACCGGGCTGCCCTGCCGAACGGCCTCACCGACGCCTACCCCGCCGCGCAGACCCAGCTCGGCATGCTCGTCGAGCTGGCCACCAGCGGAGACCGGGCGGCCTACCACAGCGTCATCGCCCACCAGGTCCGCGACGGGCGGCCGTTCTCGGCCGACGCGCTGCGGGCCGCCGTCGCGACTGTCGTCGCCCGGCACGAGATCCTGCGCACCTCGTTCGACCTGACCAGCTACTCGGTGCCCATGCAGCTCGTCCACGCCGAGGTGACCCCACAGGTGACAGTGGTGGATGGCCGGGACGTGCCCGCCGACGAGCAGGAGCGACTCTTCCAGGAGTTCGTCGCGGCCGAGCGGGCCACCCCCTTCGACCTGGCTGTCGCACCACTGCTGCGCATCGCCGCGCACCAGGACAGCGACGAGAGCTGGTGGCTGAGCTTCACCATCTGCCACGCGGTCACCGAGGGCTGGAGCAACGCCCAGCTGCTCGCCGAACTGCTTGCCGTCTACGCCGACCTCGCCGACGGGCGGAGCCCGACCGAGACCGAACAGCCGGCCGTGCGGTACGCCGACTTCATCGCCGCCGAACTGTCCGCGCTGGCGTCCGACGAGGACCGGGACTACTGGCGCGCGGTGGTCGACGGGAGCAGCCCGTTCGTCCTGCCCGCAGGCTGGGGCGAGCCCGGCGACCCGACTGCCATCTCGACAACCGTCGACATCGCGGACCTGGACGAGGCTGTGGCGCGGTTCGCCACCGAGTCCGGCGTCTCGGTCAAGGCGGTGCTGCACGCGGCGCACCTGAAGGTACTCAGCCAACTCAGCACCGAACAGCGCTTCCACGCCGGGCTGGTCTGCGACGCCAGACCCGAGGTGCTGGGCGCCGACCGCGTGCAGGGCATGTATCTCAACACGGTGCCGTTCGGCTACGAGCGCAGCGCCCGGACGTGGCGCGACCTGGTGACAGACGTCTTCGATCGTGAGGTCGACCTCTGGCCGCACCGGCGGTTCCCGCTGGCGGAGATCCAGCGCGGCAGCGGCCAGCGGCTGCTGCGGGTCCTCTTCAACTACCAGGACTTCTCCCGCGCCGGGCAGCGAGCGACCACGACGGGCACCGAGCCGGTCGTCGTCGGCAGCGCCGGCGACGGCGCGACCGAGTTCGAGCTGTCGGTCTTCGCGCACCGGGGCAACTACCAGATCTCCAGCCGCACCGACGTGCTCTCCCGGGCCAACCTGGAGCGGCTGGCTGGCATGTACCGGGCCGTCCTGGCGTCGATGGTCGCCGACCCGGACGGCGACGCCCAGGCGGTCCACCTGCCCGGTGGTGAGCGGGAGCGGCTGCTCGGCGTTGTCGACACCGGCGTCGAGGAGCCGGTGACCGGCACTGTGGTCGAGCTGTTCGAGGCCCGCGCGGCAGCCGCACCCGACGCGGTCGCGGTGGTCGCCGGGCCGACCCGACTGACGTACGCGCAGGTGAACGCACAGGCCAACCGGCTCGCCGGGCACCTGCGGGCCGCCGGTGCGGGCAGGGGCGCGGTGGTCGGTGTCTGCCTGGACCGGGGCGCCGACCTGGTGCCCGCCCTGCTCGGCGTGATCAAGGCCGGTGCCGCCTACCTGCCGCTGGACCCGACCCAACCGGCCGAGCGCATCGCGTACCTGCTCGCCGACGCGGGCGCCGGGACGGTGGTCGCCACTGGTGCCCACGTCGACGCACTGGCCGGCTACGACGGGAACCTGGTGCTGCTCGACCGCACCGATCTGACCGGCCACCCGCAGACCGACAGGGCCCCGGTGAACGACGCCGACGACCCGCTCTACGTCATCTACACCTCCGGCTCGACGGGCCGCCCGAAGGGTGTCTGCGTCAGCCACGCCAACGTGCTGCGGCTGCTCGACAGCGCGCAGGAGCACTACGCCACCGACGAGACCGACGTGGTGGCGCTGTTCCACTCGTACGCCTTCGACGTCTCGGTGTGGGAGTTGTGGGGCGCGCTGCTGCACGGCAGCCGACTGGTGGTGGTGCCACCGGAGGTGGCCCGGGTGCCCGACGACCTGCTCGACCTGCTGATCGAGCAGGAGGTGACCCTGTTGGCCCAGACCCCCACGGCCTTCCGCGGTCTGGTCCGGCTGGCCGCCGACGGTGACAAGCGGCTACGGCGACTGGCGCTTCGCGCGGTGGTCCTGGCCGGCGAGCGGCTCGACTTCGCCGAGCTCAGCCCGTGGGTCGACAGGCTCGGGCTGGCCCGGATCGCCCTTGTCAACATGTACGGGATCACCGAGACCACCGTCTACTCCACCTATCACCGGATCACCCGCGCCGACCTCGCCGCCGGGGTGGGCAGCCGGATCGGGCGCCCGCTTGCCGGCCTGCGCATGTACGTGCTCGACCAGCAGGGGCACCCGACGCCGCTCGGTGTGCCCGGCGAGATCCACCTGGCCGGGCACGGTGTGGCCCGGGGTTACCTGAACCAGCCGGCGCTCACCGCCCAGCGGTTCGTGCCCGACCCCTACGGCCCCGCCGGCAACCGGATGTACCGCACCGGCGACCTGGGGATCCGCCTGCCCGACGGCAGCGTGGAGTTCCTCGGTCGGCTCGACGACCAGGTCAAGCTGCGTGGCTACCGGATCGAGTTGGGCGAGGTGGAGTCGGCGCTGGCCGCGCTGCCGGAGGTCACCGAGGCGGCAGTCGTCCTTCGCGAGGACACCGCAGGCGATCCACGGCTGGTCGGATACCTGGCCGCCGCCTCCGGGCAGCGGCCGAGCACCGGCGAGCTGCGCGCGGCGCTGGCCCGCACGCTGCCGGACTACATGATCCCGGCGGCGTTCGTGACGCTGGACCAGTTGCCCCGCAACAACAGCGGCAAGCTCGACAGGCGCGCGCTGCCCGCACCGCGGGACGGCGATCCCGGCGACGGGCGGGCCATCGTCGGTCCGCGTACCGAGTTGGAGGAACGGGTCGCCGGGATCTGGGCACAGGTGCTGGGCCTGCCGGCGGTGGGCGTGGAGGACGGCTTCTTCGAGCTGGGTGGCCACTCGATCAAGGCGCTGGTGCTGGCCAGCACGCTGCGGACGGCAGGGCTCGACGTCTCGGTCGCTGACGTGATGGACCTGCAGACCGTCGCCCGGCTCTGCGCCGCGCTTGTCGACCGCACCGGGCCGGTGTACGTCGACCGCCCGGTGGAGCCGTTCGAGCTGGTGTCCGCGCCGGACCGGGCCCTGCTGCCGGACGGCCTCACCGACGCGTACCCGCTGTCGCAGGTGCAGCTCGGCATGTTGCTGGAGATGCTTGCCGACAACGGCTGGAACCACTACCACAACGTGACCTCCTTCCTCGTCCGCGAGGACGACCCGCTGGACCTGCCGACGCTTCGCGAGGCAGTGCACTCCGTGGTCAACAGGCACGACGTGCTGCGCTCCTCCGTGGACCCGACCGGCTATTCGGTGCCGATGCAGCTTGTGCATTCCGAGGTGCGGGTGCCGGTCGTACCGCACGACCTGCGAGAGCTGTCCGAGGGCGACCGGCAGGCCGAGCTTCGTCGCCTGGTCGCCGCGGAGTACGGGTCACCGTTCGACGTCGAGCGGGCACCGCTGCTCCGGTTCGCCGTCTGCCAGGAGACCGACCAGAGTTGGCGGCTGGTGCTGACCATCTGCCACGTGGTCGTCGAAGGCTGGAGCCTGCACGCGCTTGTCGCTGAGATCCTCGACCGCTACCGCGCGATGCGTGGCGGCGCGCAGGTGGAGCCGGAACCGCTGCCGGAGGTGCGGTTCGCCGACTTCATCGCCGGGGAACGCCGCGCCCTGGAATCTCCGGCGGACCGCCGGTACTGGCAGGACCTGATGGACCGGTGTGCGAAGTTCACATTCCCCACCGGCTGGCAGCCCACGTCGCCGCCGCAGGCGCGTACCGCCCACACCGCCCGGGTGCCGTTCCGCGATCTGGAGCCGCAGCTTCGCGCGCTGGCCTCCGCCGCGCGGGTCTCGCTCAAGGCGGTGCTGCACGCCGCGCACCTCACGGTGCTCGGCCAGCTCACCGACGAGCCCCGGTTCTACAGCGGCCTGGTCTGCCACACCCGGCCGGACATGCAGGGCAGCGAGCGGGTGTACGCCATGTCGCTGAACACGCTGCCCTTCCCGTACGAGCGCGACTGCGCCACCTGGACCGAACTGGTCCGCCGGGTGCACGCCACGGAGGTCGAGATGTGGCCGCACCGGCGCTATCCCGCGCCGGCGATCCGACCGGCGGGTTCCGGCACCCGACTGCTCGACGTCTACTTCAGCTACCTCGACTTCGACGAGGTGGTCGGTGAGCACGTCGAGTCCGGCCCCCGGTACGCCGCCGCCAGCTCGGAGTTCGCCCTGGCAGTCTCTGCGGTCGCCGGGCACCTAGAGCTGAGCAGCGACAGCGACCACCTGGAGCGCGCCGATGTCGAACGGTTGGCCGCGATGTACCGGCTCGTGCTCGACGCGATGGTGGCGGACCCGGACGGCGACGCCCGTGCGGTCCTGCTGCCCGACGCGGAACGGCACAACGTGCTCGTCGGCTGGGCGGAGTCGGCCGACGAGATCCTGCCGGAGCCCGGCATGGTGCCCGACCTGGTGCGGGACACTGCCGCCATCGCGGGCGACGCGGAGGCGGTCGGCGAGCTGAGCTACGCCGGCCTCGACGCGGCGGCGAACCGGCTCGGCTGGCACCTGCGGGAGCGGGGCGTCGGGCCGGAGCGGGTGGTGGGGGTGCTGCTCGACAGGGGTACGGACCTCGTCACCACCCTGCTGGGCATCTGGCGGGCGGGTGGGGCGTACCTGCCGATCGACCCGTCGTACCCGGCGGCGCGGATCGCGTCGATGCTCACCCAGGCCGGAGCCACAGTCGTTGTCACCAGTACCGCCTACGCGGACCGGTTCACCGGCGTCGAGCAGGTGCTGCTGGACGTCGACGCGGAACGGATAGCGGCCCACCCGGACGAGCAGCCTCCCGGCCGTACCGACAGCGACCAGCTCGCGTACGTGATCTTCACGTCGGGCTCGACGGGACAGCCCAACGGCGTGCAGGTCAGCCACGGCAGCCTGGCCGACTACCTGAACTGGGCGGTGCACGAGCTCGTGGCCGATCGGTCCGGTGGCGCGGCGCTGTTCTCCTCGGTGGCCTTCGACATGGTGGTGACCACCATCTGGGCGCCGCTTGTCGCCGGGCAGCGGCTGTGGCTGTTGCCCGCCGACGCGGGGCTCGACGAACTCGGCCCGCGGCTGGCAGCGGCGGGACCGTTCAGCTTCGTCAAGCTGACCCCGAGTCACCTGGACCTGCTCGCCGGGCAGTTGTCCAGCGAGCAGGCAGCCGCACTGACGCCGGTGCTGGTGCTGGGCGGCGAGGCGCTCACCGCACGGACCTGCGCGCGGTGGCAGGAACTCGCACCACGGACCGTGCTGCTCAACGAGTACGGACCCACCGAGGCGACCGTCGCGGTCAGCCGATACCCGGTGACCGGCGCGCTCACCGGCCATGTCGCGCCGATCGGTAGGCCGCTGGGCCGGATGCGTACCTACGTGCTGGACGCCCGGCTGAACCCGGTGCCGGTGGGCGCTGTCGGCGAGGTCTATCTGGGCGGGCCGCAACTGGCCCGGGGGTACGCGGGACGGCCCGGGTACACCGCCACCCGGTTCGTGCCCGACCCGTACGGGCCTGCGGGTTCCCGGTTGTACCGCACCGGTGACCGTGGCAGGTGGTTGCCGGACGGGCAGCTCGACCTGCTGGGCCGGGTCGACGACCAGGTGAAGATCCGCGGGCACCGGGTGGAGCCTGGCGAGGTCCGTGCGGTGCTCCTCGAACATCCCGCCGTACGCGACGCGGCGGTGGTGGCCCGTCCGGCGCCGGGCGGGGGCAACCAGCTCATCGCGTACCACGTGGGTGGTGCCGACGACCTGGCCGGGCACTGTGCCCGGCGGCTGCCCGCGGCCCTGGTTCCGTCGGCCTTCGTGCCGGTCGACGCCATCGCGCTCAATCCGAACGGCAAGGTGGACCTGCGGGCGTTGCCGGCGGCGCCGGTGCGGGCGGAGACGGAGATCGTTCCGCCGCAGGGTGCGGCCGAGACCATCCTCGCCGGGATCTGGGCCGAGGTGCTGGACGTGCCTCGGATCGGTCGTCAGGACCGGTTCTTCGCCCTCGGCGGGCATTCCCTGCTCGTGGTGCCAGTGGTCACCGCGGCCCGGCAGGCTGGCCTCCCGCTCACGCTGCAACAGGCCATGCTGGACCGGCCGCTGGCCGATCTCGCCGCCACCCTCACCCCTGCCGATCCGCCATCGCGGGCCGATGCGGCACGAGCCGTGGCGCTGCCCCGGATCGCCCCGTTGCCGCAGATCGCTCCACTGCTCGCCGAGGCGCGAGTGCCCGGCGCGTCGCTGGCAGTGCTTGCCGACGGCGAGGTGGTGGAGGTCCACGCTGTCGGACAGCTCGTCTCGGGCGGTGACGCCCTGGTGACTCCGGCGACCATCTTCCAGGTGGGCTCGGTCAGCAAGCTGGTCGCGGCGGTGGGGGCGCTGGCTCTTGTCGACAGGGGAGCCCTCCAGCTCGACTCGGACGTCAACGCGTACCTCAAGGCTTGGCAGTTGCCCACCGACCGGCCGGTGAGCCTGCGGCAACTGCTCAGCCACGTCGCCGGGCTGACGTCGACGGGCAGCGCCGGCCACCCGCGCGGCGGCCCGGTGCCGCCGCTGTCGGACCTGCTGCTGGGCCGTGGAGTGCCCACCGACCCGGTACGCGCGCTCGACGCGCCCGATCCGGTGGCTGTGGAGCGCAACAGCCATTTCGTGGTGGTCCAGCAGCTCATGGAGGACGTCACGGCGACACCCTTCGCCGAGCTGATGGCTGAGCTGGTCTTCGCGCCGCTGGGAATGACAGGCAGCAGCTTCGACCAGAGCTTCCCGGAGACGTCCGGCCGGCCGGTGGCCGCCGGGCACGACGAGCGGGGCGAGCCGCACCCGCACGGCTGGGAGGTACGCGCGGACCTGGCGGCGGCCGGTCTCTGGACCACCGCCACCGACCTGGCCGCGCTGACCAGGGAGATCCAGACCGCGTACCGGGGTGACCCGGCAGTGCTCAGCCGGGAGTCGGTGCTGGCGCAACTGACCACCGGGCCGGGCGGCGTCTTCGGGCTCGGCCTCATGGTGGACCGCATTGAGGATGGCGCTGAGACGCACGTGGAGTTCACCCACCGGGGCCGCACCGCCGGCTACCGGGCACTCACCACCGGTCGGGTTCCGGACGGGACCGGACTGGTGCTGCTGACAAACGGCGAGGCAGGCGACGAGGTCATGTCGCTGCTGATGTCGAACACCGCACGGACGGAGGACATGTGATGACGACGACCGTGCCGGCGATCTCCGCGACGGCCATCGACCCCACCACCCGTCAGGTACGGCACCTGGTGTCGATCCGCGACCTGACCGAACAGGACCTGTACTCGATCGTCGCCCGGGGCGCCGCGTTCGCCGCCGGGGAGTGCGGCAGCCCGCTCGCCGGGCAGGTGGCCGGGGTCTACTTCCTCAAGACCTCGACGCGTACCCGGACCGCCTTCACCAGCGCCGCGCTGCGGCTCGGCGCCGGCGTGATCCAGTACGGCCCGCAGGACCTCCAGACCAACACGGGGGAGACCAGCGAGGACACCGGCCGGGTGCTGTCCGGCATGCTCGACGTGCTTGTCGCCCGTACGGCCGGCGACCCGGCCGAGTTGCGGGCCTGGGCTGCCCAGAGTCGCATGTCGGTGGTCAACGCGATGAGCGCCGAGGAGCACCCCACCCAGGCGCTGACGGACCTGACCACGCTGCTGCGGCAGTTCGGCCGGATCGAAGGACTGCGCCTGCTCTACCTGGGGGAGGCCAACAACACGGCCACCGCGCTCGCCCTGGCCCTCACCCGGTTTCCGGGCGTGGAACTGGAACTGCGCACCCCGCCCGGCTACGGCCTGCCCGCCAAGGTCCTTGCCGACGCCACCCGGCAGGCCGCGATCAGTGGGGCGAGCATCGTCGAGCGGTGCCACATGGCCGACCTGCCGGGTGATCTCGACGCGATCTACACCACCCGCTGGCAGACCACCGGCACTGTGAAGCCGGACCCGAACTGGCGTCAGGTCTTCGCCCCGTTCCGTGTCGAGCAGGAGCTCTGGCGGCGCAGCCCGAACGCCGTCTTCCTGCACGACCTGCCGGCCCATCGCGGCGAGGAGGTGACCTCCGAGGTCCTCGACGGGCCGGCGAGCATCGCGTTCGGCCAGGCGGAGAACAAGCTCTACAGCGCCATGGCGGTGCTCGAGTGGTGCCGCTCGCCCTCGGGCGGGACGACGCTGTGACTGTCACCGAGCCGCCGGGCGCACCCGCCCGTCGCGCGGCGAAGCTCACCCGCAACCGGGACTTCCTGCTGCTCTGGACCGGCTCGGGGCTCTCCGCGCTCGGTGCCCGGGCCGCCTCCATCGGCTACACCCTGCTGGTCTACTGGTCGACGGGGTCGGCCACTGCGGCCAGCCTCGTCACCTTCGCCGCGTTGCTGCCGAACCTTGTCGCCCAACTGCCGGCCGGCGCGCTTGTCGACAGGTGGAACCGGCGTACGACGATGCTGGTCTGCACCGCCGGCCGGATTCTCGGGGTCGGCAGCGTGGGAGCCGTGGTGCTGCTCGACGCGGTGTGGCTGCCGCACCTGATGGTGGTCGCGTTCGTGGAGGCCACCCTCGGCATCTGCTACACGCTCGCGGAACGGGCCGCGGTGTGCGCCGTGGTGCCCCGCGACCAACTGGGCGGGGCGTTGGCGGCGAACGAGTCGCGGGCGAACGCCGCGAGCATCCTCGGCCAGCCGACCGGCACCGTGCTCTACTCCGTGGCCCGGTTCGCGCCGTTCCTGTTCGCCACCGTCGTGCACCTGATGTCGCTCGTGACACTGCTGTTCGTCCGGCGGGACCTGCAGGCACCTCGGTCGTCGGATGGCGAGGGGAGCGGCCTGATCGCCCAGATCAGGGAAGGTGTCGCCTTCATCTGGGGCAAGCTCTACCTGCGTCGGGCGCTGTGTCTCTTCGCGGCCAGCAACATCCTCTTCCAGATCCTCAGCCTCGGGCTTGTGGTGCTGGTCAAGGACCGGGACGGCACGCCCGCGACGGTCGGGGTCCTGCTGGCGGTCAACAGCGTCTTCGGCATGGCTGGCGCGATGACGAGCAACGCCTTCCTGCGCCGGTGGGGCATCCGCCGAATGATGATCGGCATCCACCTGGCGTGGGCGGTGCTGATGCCGCTGCTGGTGGTGGCGCCCGGCCTGGTGGCGGTAAGCGTGCTCCTGGCGCTGATCAACTACGGCGCCGGGATCGGCAACGTGGCAGGCGTGCTGTACCTGCTCAGGACGACACCCGACGAGCTGCGGGGCCGCGCCGGCTCAATCTTCACGCTGCTCTCCTCCGGTGCCAACTCGATAGGCGCACTGCTCGCGGGCTTCCTGCTGGACGCCGTACGCATCGAGGTGGCGTTGGCAGTCGTGGGCGCGACGATGGTGGTGATCGCGGCATTCGCGGTGCTGGCCTTCGGCACCCGTACCGCCGCGCAGGCGGAACGGGCCGAGGCGGACGCCGAGCGGGCGGCGGCGGAGCAGGTGGCAGCCGAGCGGGCCGCCGCGGAGCGAGCGGCAGCCGAGCGGGCGGACGCCGAGCTGGCAGCGACGGCGGCCGGCCGCGACCCGCGTGACTGAGCCCGATATCGAGGAAATATGGCTGCCCACGTGAGGCTGCCGGCAGTGGACCGACCCTGGCGTGGAGGAGACCGACCGATGAGCGAGAACGGCACGTGGCAGCCGCACGAGATCACGCCCCGCAGCGCCGGATGCGCAGCCACCGTTGACGGGCTGATCGGCCATCTTCGGGAGCTGGACCTGACGGCGCTGCTCACCGCCGAGAAGGCGCTTGTGTTCCGGGGCTTCGGCGTCGAGCCGGGCGCGCTGGAGCAGGTGATGGACATGGTGCTGCCGAACCGGCTCGCCTACGTGCACGGCAACTCGCCACGCACCAAGGTCGGCCGCAACGTCTACACCTCGACGGAGTATCCGGCGCAGTACACCATCTCCATGCACAACGAGCTGTCGTACGCGGCGCACTGGCCGGCCCGCCTGCTGTTCTACTGCCAGGTCGCCGCGCCGACCGGCGGTGCCACCCCGGTGGTCGACGCCAACCTCTGGCTGGAGTCCCTCGACCCGGAGGTTCGCGCGGCCTTCGCGGGCGGGGTGTGCTACCAGCAGAACCTCCACGACGGCCTGGGGCTGGGCAAGAGCTGGCAGCAGACCTTCGAGACCGAGGACCAGGCGGAGGTCGAGGAGTTCCTGAGCGGCACCGGGGCGACGTGGAAGTGGACCGCCGACGGGCTGCGGGTGAGCCAGGTCCGCCCGTCCACCACCAGGCACCCGGTGACCGGCGTGGAGGTGTGGTTCAACCAGAGCGACCAGTGGCACCCGGCGGCTCTGGACGACGAGGTCGCCCGGGTGATGACCCAGGTGATGACGCCTGACGAACTGCCGCAGTCGGTGACCTTCGCCGACGGCAGCCCGATCCCCGACGAGTACGTCTTCCAGATCCGCGACCGTGGGTTGGACGCGGCGATCAACGTGGACTGGCGGGTCGGTGACCTGCTGCTGATCGACAACGTGCTGGTGGCCCATGGCCGCCGGCCCTACACCGGGAGCCGCCGCATCCTGGTGGCGATGTCGGACTGACCGGGCGACGGCGGCGGGAGGAGAGGCGTGGAGATGACGGGTGCCGAGGCGCGTGGCCGGTGGCTGCGGTCCTTCCGCCGTGCGGAGCGGTCCGACCTACGGTTGGTCTGCTTTCCGCACGCCGGTGGGAACGCCAACGTGTTCCAACCCTGGGCGGGGCTCCTCGACGGTGCCACTGATCTGCTGGCCGTCTGCTATCCGGGTCGGCAGGACCGGGTGCTGGAGCCGTGCGTGGACCAGATGGACGTGCTCGCCGAGCGGATCAGTGACGTGCTCGTGCCGTACCTGGACCGGCCCGTCGCGTTCTTCGGCCACAGCATGGGCGCGTCGGTGGCGTACGAGGTCACGCTGCTCCTGGAGTCCCGGTACGGGTTCACGCCGAGCGTCCTCTTCGTCTCGGGACACGGCGCGCCGCACATCTGCCGGGTCGAGCTCGATCCGGATCTCGCCGACGACGAATACCTGCTCAGCCGGATCGGCGCCCTGGGCGAGGTCGACCCGGTGCTGTTGCGGTCGCCGAAGCTCCGCGAACTGATCATGCCCTCGCTCCGGGGGGACCTGCGGATGCTCTACCGCCACCTGCCGCGCGAGCCTGCGAAGGTCCAGGCCCCGATCGTCGCCTACCTGGGCACCGAGGACCCGACCTGCACCACGGCGACGGTGCGCGCCTGGGGGGAGTTGACCACCGGCGGCTTCGAGATGGCGACGTTCCCCGGTGACCATTTCTATCTCGTGCCGGAACAGGATCAGGTGGTCGCCGCGGTGACCGCCCGCCTGGGCTGACCGACGAACCACGCCTCAAGGGACGGTCGAGCGGCCGGCCCTTGAGGCTTTCGCGTACCCTCCGTCAGCCCTCACCTGCGCTGATGTGTTTCTATGCGCGCCGGTTGCGGTGTGCGTCCAGGGCGTCGCACGGTGCCTCAAGGAATGCTCAAATTCAGATCATGCCAGCTAGCGAGGCTGCGGATCGCACGTACGCTCTGCCGAACTCAGCGCGCTGATGACCCCCACCCCCTTCCGCAACGGCAACACCACCTTCGTCGTACCCAGGCACACGGCACGCGAGTTCGGTACGGCCGCCCTCGGTGAGGAACGGCCGTGCGGGGGTCGGCCAGCAGAGCACATATCGTCGCAAGTAGAAGGAGGGGCAAATGCGGCGCATACAACGACGCATCGCACTTCTCGCCGTTCCCGCCCTGGTGGCGGGCGTCCTCGTGTCGACCGGGCCCGCTGGTGCGGACCCCACTGGCCCGAAGGGCTCGGCCGGTTCCGGGCACTCCCTGCTCGAGAACATCAAGCAGGCACATCATGTAGACATCAAGCTGGCCGGCGCCGACATGTTGGACAAGGTCGCCGCCGCCGGATTCGATATTGAGCACGGCCTCAAGCGTGTGCCGGACGGCATCGAGGGCGAGGTGGTGGTCACCGCCGACGAACTCACCAAGCTGAAGTCGATGGGCGTGCAGCTCCTCGATGACAACACGCGCTTCAAGTGGAGCGAAAAGGCCGACGGCGGCCTCAAGGGCCCCGCCGGCCCCAAGGCGAAGCCGCCGGCGCCCGGCGGCCCGCCGGCGACCGACCCGGCGCTGGCGACGGTACGCATCGCCCGCGCCGACTGGTTCACCACAAAGGGCCAGGGCTTCCTGTACGTCGAGGCGCGCACCACCGAGGGGCAGCAGACCAACCCGATTGTCGGGATGCAGCTGGAGAACAACTCGGGCAAGGGCACGCCGTTCGAGTTCGCGCGGACGATGAGCCGGTTCGTGGACTCCGGGCAGTACATGTTCCACCGGAACCTGTTCAAGCTCGACACGCGTCCGAGCGAGATCCGGGTCACCAGCTCCACCGGCGGTGTCACCACCGGCGTCGTCTCCGACTGGCTGGAGAACGCCCCGTCGCCGCTGACGGAGAAGCCCGGCTACAAGTCCGACTTCGTGGACGGCTACCGGCACCCGCAGCAGCTCTTCGCCCGCGCCAAGGAGATCGCCCAGCAGTACCCGGGCATCGCCGAGATCGTCTACCTCCCGAACCAGACGAACGGCTACCAGCGCAAGGCGCAGGCGACGATCGGTGGCACGGGTCAGTCGGCTGTCGTCGTCAGCAGTGCGGCGTGGGGCCACGAGGGCGGCAACGACGTCACCGTCGAGTTCGTGAACCGGTCGGGGGCCAACCTCCCGCTCGCGGTGGAGGTCACTGGCAAGGCGGTCCGCGTCCTGCTTGCGAAGGACGCCTCCGGTGCGCTGTCGAGCACTGCCACGCAGGTGGCGGAGGCACTGCGGACCCAGTCCCAGGGCCTCATCGACCGGTCGCACCCGTACCGCACCAACGCGGGCACCGGCATCGTCGCGCCGACGGAGGGCCCGGTCGCCCTGACCGACTTCCTCGACCAGAAGCGCGTCGGCGCGCCGGAGGGCGAGGTCCCGCGCGGCCCGGTCACCATCCCCGTTCTGCGGATCGGCAAGCACCGTGACGGCAAGAAGCCCGGCGTGCTGATCCAGGCGCAGGACCACGCCCGCGAGTGGGTGCCGGCGACGACGAGCCTGGAGTCCGCCGAGCGGCTGGTGCACAACTACAAGACCGACAAGGAGACGAAGAACATCGTCGACAACACCGACGTCTTCTTCATCCTCTCCAACAACCCCGACGGGGCGAACTACAGCTTCTACAACTTCGCCTCGCAGCGTAAGAACATGACGAACCACTGCGCGGACTCGGCCGCCGACCCGGCGAACCGGAACTCCTGGGGTGTCGACCTGAACCGGAACTACCGGGTCGGGTCGGCTCAGGACGGCTACTCCGGCGGCTCGTCGGTGTGCACCAGCGGCACCTACCAGGGCCCGGAGAAGCTGTCCGAGCCCGAGTCGAAGAACATCATCTGGCTGGTCGAGAAGTACAAGAACATCAAGTTCATGATGTCGGTGCACTCCAACGGTGGTCAGCTGTTCTGGCAGCCCGGCGCCTACATCGCCGACGGGCGTATCACCACCCCGCGCCCGCCGCTTGGTGACGAGGCGTTCTACTGGCAGTCGGCTTCCCGGATCCTGGGGCAGGTCAAGGCGCACCGGGAGACTGTCGTGACGCCGGAGAACGTCGGCGGTTCGTCCGACGTCCTCTACTCCTCGGCGGGCAACGTCCGCGAGGACCTGTACCACACCTACGGGATCTACGCCTTCGGCTGGGAGGTCGGTGGCTCCATCTACAACCCGGCCACCGGCAACTGGCAGGGCGGTTCGTTCCAGCCGGCGTGGGACGGCAACCCCGAGCTGGTCAGCGGCCACGCCGAGACCATGGAGTACGCCAACGGCATCATGGAGATGTTCCGGGTCGCGGCGGACTGGGGCAAGGACAAGAAGAAGCCGACGTCCGACCTCGTTCCCGGCAACGGGAAGTACCAGGGGCCTGTCAACGTGCACTTCGAGACCAACGAGCCGGCCACCATCTACTACACGACGGACGGCAGCCGGCCCACGCTCGAGTCGCCCCGCTACGCGGCGACCGAGTTCCGTGAGCCGGGGCAGGTGTTCCACGTGACCGAGACGACGACCTTCAACTGGTTCTCGGTGGACAGCGCTGGCAACATCGAGAAGGGCTACGACCCGACGAAGAACGACAAGCGCAACAACTACCGCACCGCGACGATCAAGATCGAGACGAAGAAGAAGTAGCGCACATCGGCTGATCATCGCCTCGCCAGTGGTTCCATCACACTGGCGAGGCGATGGTCGTCCAGGCCCCGCACGACGCTGACGTCCCCGCTGCTGTCACTCCGGGGTGCAGCTCCCGAGGTGAGGTGCGGCCGATGCGCGCAACGTGGGTCGGCGCGCTGGCGTGCTCACCGCCGGCAAGGGACCGCCGCGCCCGTCAGACGCTCAGCGTCATGAACCCCGCTTCGGCAGCAGCAGCTCTTCGTGGTCGAGTTCCCGTTCCAGGACGCGGAGTCCCTCGTCGGGCAGTCGGCCGGAGTCACGCCAGCGCACGAGTTCCTCCCGCTGCGCGTCGATGGCCGTCCGGCGGATGCGAAGCGCCGTCTCGTACTCCGGTGAGGTGGGGATCTCGGCGGATCCGCTCTGCTGGAGCAGGTCGAGCCGTCCCCGGTAGCGCTTCAGCCGGGCGAGCAGTTTCGTACGGATGGCGTTGACGGCCTCGGCGCTGTCCGGTTCCTCGGCGACGACCTCGTCGAGGCGGGCCAGGGCGGCTTCGACCGCCGCCGAGCGGGCCTCGTTGCGTACCCGGGCCTGGTCGGTTTCGTTGGCGCGCAGGCCGAGCATCCGCACGAGCGGCGCGAACGTCAGGCCCTGCCCGACGAGCGTCACGAGGACCACCACGAGGGTGCAGAACAGCAGGAGGTTCCGGTCGGGGAAAGCTGCGCCGCTGTCGGTGGTCAGCGGCAGGGTGAAGATCGCGGCCAGGCTGATGACGCCGCGCGTGCCGGACCAGCTCAGTGCCACCACTTCGCGGAGGCTGAGCCGTTCGGCGTTGCGGTCGGCGCGCGCCATCTGTCGGGCGTTGCCGGGCTCGTCGGTGTCGTCCTGCTCGGATATGCCACCCAGCCGGGTGTGCAGCGACCGGGGCAGGGACTGGGTCAACACGAGCCACGCGGGGCGCAGCAGCAGCACCACGCCCACCGACACCGCGACGGCGATGACGATTGTCGACGTGTCGTACTCGCGCAGGCCCTTGATGACCTCGGGGAGTTGCTGGCCGATGAGCAGGAAGACGAAGCCTTCGAGGAGGAAGTCGACAAGCCGCCAGACCGCGTTGGTCTGCAACCGGGCCGCGCCGGAGCCGAACTGGGGCGTCTGGTGGCCGACGATGAGCCCGGCGACCACCACGGCGAGCACCCCGGAGACGTGCAGTGCCTCGCCCAGCAGGTAGGCCACGAAGGGTGTCGCGAGCGAGAGGGCGTTGGACAGCAACGGGTCCGCGGTGATCGGTCGGGCCAGCCGGACCAGCCTGGCGACGACCGCTCCGACAGCCATTCCGCCGGCCGCTGCCAGCACGAACTTCCCGACGGCCTCGGGGAACGAGAACTCCCCGCCGACGGCGGCGGCCACCGCGACGCTGAGCATCGTCAGGGCGGTGGCGTCGTTGAGCAGCCCTTCGCCCTGGATGATTGTGATCATCTTCGGAGGTAGGTTGACCCGCCGGCCCACCGCGAGCGCTGCCACGGGGTCGGGGGGTGCGATGGCGGCGCCGACCGCGATCCCGGCGGCCAGTGTCGCTCCGGCGACGAACAGGTGGAACCCGAGCCCCACGAGCAGCCCGGTGAGGAGCACCAGCATCACCGACAGGCTGACCACGATGCGCAGGTTGCGGCGGATGTCCAGCAGCGAGGAGTCCAGCGCGGCACTGTAGAGCAACGGCGGCAGTACGACCATGAGTACGAGGTCGGGATCCAGGCCGACGTTGGGGCCGGGGAGTAGTGCGTACGCGATGCCGATGAGCGGCAGGAGCGCCGCCGCCGGCAGACCTGTGCGCGCCGCCAGCCACCGTACGACGACGATGACCGCGACGGCGGCGAGCACGAACAGCAGCATCGAGTGGGTGCTCACCTGGTGGCTTCCCTCTGGAGCGGCTCGGGGCGCGGGGTCGGTCGGTCGGCTGCCGGCTCGCGGCCCAAGCGGCTGGTCGTGTCCGGTGACGACACCCAATGACAACCGTTGACGCCGGGCAGTGCGCTCTGCAGCAGTGCCGAGCGTACCTGCTTGATCAAAGCCGAACGCCCGCCGGAGAGCCACTATCCGTCCGGGTGGCTGCCCCATGCGCGGAAGCCCGAAAACCATCTATCGATGGCGTTGAGTGTATGGGAGCGCTCCCGTAACATACCTGACGCGGCTGTTAACGTTCACAAAACAATCATCCTCGCGAATGCCTCGGCCGCCGACCCGTTAGGAGGGTGCTTCATGGTCAGATCCAGAGCAACGAATGTCGGTCTGGCATCGGCTGGCGTCGCGTTGCTGGTGTCGGCGACGGTGGTCGCGGCGATGCCTGCCGGTGCCGCAGCCGCAGGCTGTTCGGTGGACTACGCGGTGCCGTCCCAGTGGCAGGGCGGTTTCGGTGCCAACGTGACGATCACCAACCTCGGTGATCCAGTGAGCAGTTGGACGTTGACCTGGTCGTTCGATGCCGGGCAGACCGTCACCCAGTCGTGGAACACGTCGCTGACGCAGAGCGGCGCGGCGGTGACCGCGCGGAACGTGAGTTACAACGGCTCGATCCCCACCAACGGCTCGACCTCGTTCGGCTTCAACGGATCGTGGACGAGCAGCAACCCGGTGCCGTCGAGCTTCGCCCTCAACGGCGTGACGTGCACCGGCGGTACGGTGCCGAGCCCTCCGGGCCCGACGCCTCCGCCGCCGACGTCACCGCCACCGACAACCCCGCCTGCGACCACCCCGCCGCCTACGACTCCACCTCCGACGACTCCGCCACCCACCCCCTGCAACCTGCCGTCGACGTACCGGTGGTCGTCGACTGGTGTGTTGGCGCAGCCGAGGTCGGGTTGGGTGTCGTTGAAGGACTTCACTGTGGCGCCGTACAACGGTCGGCAGTTGGTGTATGCGACCACGCATGACACGGGTACGCGGTGGGGTTCGATGAACTTCAGCTTGTTCACGAACTACTCC
>NZ_LGEB01000083.1:0-15809 GCF_001279555.1 Micromonospora sp. NRRL B-16802
GCCCCCGCCCGCCTCCTGCACCCCTTCCACCCTGCCCGGTGATCATGAGGTTGACGGGGGCTTGGGCGATCCATCCGCCCGTCAACCTCATGATCGACGTGAGTGAGTGAGTGAGTGGGTGGGACGGGAGGGGCGGGGAAGGTGAGGGATTAGACGAGGGCTCGGTTCCGGCCTGCTGGGAAGCGGTCCAGGACGCCGGTGTTGGCAAGGGCCCGGGTGAGCAGCCAGCCGCCGATGCCGGCGATCACAGTGGCGCTGACGATGGTGAGCAGCGCGTACGGGATGCGGTAGTTGACGAGTTCGGTCTCGACGTTCCAGACGAAGAAGTCGAACAGCGCGGCGCTGAGACCTGTCAACGCGCCGGCCAGCGCCGCCGTCGGCAGCCGGAACGACCGGTAGCGGAAGGCGGCGAAGGCCAACTCGGCGCCGATGCCCTGAACGATCCCCTGCGGAATCACAGTGCCGGCCCACTGGCTGCCCAGCAGCGCGGAGACGACCGCCGCCACCGTCTCGCAGTAGAGCGCCGCGCCGGGCTTGCGGATGACCAGGCCGCCGACGACGGCCGGCATCAGCCAGACGCCGTAGATCAGCGTCTGCGCCGGCGGGAAGAAGGCGAACGCGCCCTCGGTGGCACTCCAGACCAGGCCCCAGGCCCAGAAGATGACGCCGAAGGCGACAGCGATCACCGAGGCGACCACGATGTCGATGGTCCGCCATCGGTTGGTGGTGTTGTCCATGCTTTGCTCCCAGTTCAGTGAACGAACCAGGAGAAGACGCACGCCGCGCGCCCGGTGGCACCGGACGACGGCGCGGCTGGAGGTCGACCGAACTCCCTGCGCTGGCATTACCCAGATCAGGTTCGAGGGTCTGCGGGCGTGCCCGCACTCTCAGCGCTGTGCGCTCCCCTGTCGGATGTGAAGTTGTCTCGCTGACGCTAGCACCGACCTGGGGTGACAGCCCAGCAGGGAGTCCCGGCAGCCGGCCGGCCCGGCGTCGGCTCGGTAGGCTCACGATCATGCAGGTCGACGCGCGAGGTCTCACCTTCGAGGTACGCACCGGTGGTCCGGCAGACGGCGCGCCCGTCCTGCTGCTGCACGGCTTCCCGCAGCACAGCGGCGAGTGGGACGAGGTCGTCCCGGCGCTGCACACCGCCGGGCTGCGCACGTACGCGCTGGACCAGCGCGGCTACTCGCCGGGCGCGCGGCCGGAGGCGGTGGCCGACTACCGGATCCCCGAACTGGCCGCCGACGCGGTGGCAGTGCTCGACGCGCTCGGGTTGGACGCCGTCCACCTGGTCGGACACGACTGGGGCGCGATCGTTGCCTGGGCGCTGGCGGCCGAGCACCCCGAACGGGTCCGTACGCTCACCGCCGTGTCAGTGCCGCATCCGGCGGCCATGGCCCACGCCCTCGGCACCGACACGGAGCAGAAGGCCCGCTCGTCGTACATCGCGCTGTTCCGCCAGCCCGGCAAGGCCGAGAAGGTGCTGCTGGCGTTCAACGCGACGGCGCTGCGCAAGATGCTCGGCGGGGTGGGCGACGCGCCCCGGGTGGACCGCTACGCCGATCCGATGCGCGAGCCGGGTGCCCTGACCGCCGCGCTGAACTGGTACCGGGCCATGTCCCGGGCCGACCTGGCCGCCGTCGGCCCGGTCGCGGTGCCCACCACCTATGTGTGGAGTGACCGGGACATCGCCATCGGCCGGACCGCCGCCGAGGCGTGCGCCGCCAACGTCACGGGTGACTACCGCTTCGTACCGCTGCCCGGGGTGACCCACTGGATCCCGGACGCCGCCCCTGGCCCGCTCGCCGAGGCGATCCTGGCCCGGGTCGCCGGGACGGCCTGAGCCGTGCCGATCGAAGGAGCGCCGTGACGACGTACCCCGGCGGGCCGGGCACCCGGCGCTCGGTCGCCGCGCAGCTGCGCCTGCTGGGCGTACGTCCCGGCTCGACAGTGCTTGTGCACGCGGCCCTGCGCCCGCTGGGTTTCGTCTGCGGTGGACCGCACGCGGTGGTGCTCGCCCTGCGTGACGCGCTCGGCCCGGACGGCACGATCGTGGTGCCGACCCACACGCCCGACAACAGCGACCCCGCGCAGTGGCGCAACCCGCCGGTTCCGGTGGACTGGTGGCCGCTGATCCGGGCCGAGATGCCGGGGTTCGACCCGGCGGTCACCCCCAGCCGCTACATGGGCGTGCTCGCCGAGACGGTTCGCGGCTGGCCCGGCGCGTTGCGCAGCGCGCATCCCCAGGTGTCGTTCGCGGCGCTCGGCCCGGCCGCCGAGCAGGTCGTCGCCGGGCACGGCCTGGCCGACATGCTCGGCGCACAGTCTCCGCTGGCCCGGCTCTACGACCTGGACGCCGACGTGCTGCTGCTCGGGGTGGACCACAGCGTGAACACGTCGCTGCACCTGGCCGAGTACCGTCGTCCCGCGCCGGTCCGTGAGCGGCTGGGCGCGGCGGTGCGGATACCCGACGGTGGCCGCGAGTGGGTGTGGTGGCAGGACATCAGGCTCGACGAGAGCGACTTCGGCACGCTGGGCCAGGCCCTGGAGGCCACCGGCGTGGTCCGCGTCGGCTCGGTGGGCGCCGGAACCGCGAGGTTGGTACGCCAGCGGGCGGCTGTCGACTTCGCGGTGCAGTGGATGGCCCGCAACCGGACGACGGAGGACACATGAGCGTGAGCGCCGACGACTTTCTGGCAGTGGTGACCGAGACGATCGGCCGGGTGGCCGCCAGTCAGCGGGAGGCGGTGGGGCGGGCCGCCGACCTGATCGCCGACGCCGTACGCGCCGACGGGGTGGTGCACGCCTTCGGGACGGGCCACTCGGAGGCCCTCGCCATGGAGATCGCCGGCCGGGCGGGTGGCCTGGTGCCGACCAACCGGATCGCGTTGCGCGACCTGGTGCTGATCGGTGGCGAGCCGGCCGAGCGGCTCGGCCCGCTGCTGGAACGGGACCCGGCCGTGGCGCACCGGCTCTACGAGCTGGCCCCGGTACGCCCCACCGACGTCTTCGTGCTCGCCTCGAACTCCGGGGTCAACGGCGCCATGGTCGAGTTCGCCACGCTCGTCAAGCAGCGGGGGCATGGGCTCGTGGCGATCACCTCCGTGCAGCACTCCGGCCGGATGACCTCCCGCCACCCGTCCGGTCGCAAGCTGGCCGACCTGGCCGACGTGGTGCTCGACAACGGCGCACCGTACGGCGATGCGACGCTGCCGCTGCCCGGCGGTGGCGCTGTCGGCGCGGTCTCCTCGATCACGGCGGCACTGCTGGCCCAACAGGTCACCGTGGAGGTGGTTGCTCGGTTGCTGGCGGCGGGGGAGCGGCCCCCGGTCTACCTGTCGGCGAACATCCCGGACGGCGACGCGCACAACACCGAGCTCGAAGCCCGCTACGCGGGCCGCATCCGCCGCGGCTCCTGAACGCCCGCGTGGGCGGCGCTCGGCGAGGGCGGTGGCGTGACCAGCGGAGTGTCCTGGCGGTGACCGGCAGATGTCGTGAACCTGTTTCGCGCTCAGTCGTGTGGGGCATTGGCGTTGCTGCCGGCGGACCGCTCCGTCGGCAGTAGCGTCTCACCGGAGGTAGCGCGTGTCGACGGAGACCGAGAAGCAGCGTTGGCAGCGCAACTTCGCCGATCTGCTACAGGAGCTGCGGGTCGCCCAGACGGGCGTGCAGATCCTGTTCGCCTTCCTGCTGACCCTGCCGTTCAGCAACGGATTCACCCGGACCAGCGAGTTCCAGCGGGATGTCTACATCGTCGCCCTGATCGCCGCGGCCGCCGCCACCGCGATGATCATTTCGCCGGTGGCGTTCCACAGGGCGCTGTTCCGGCAGGGGCGCAAGCCGGAGCTGGTCCGCTTCGCGCACCGGATGGCCAGCGGCGGGCTCGCCTTCATGCTGATCTCGATGGTCAGCGCGGTTCTGCTGATCACCGACTTCGTGCTGGACCGGCCGATCGCCTTCATCCTCAGCGGCCTGACCGGGCTCTGGTTCCTCACGTTCTGGGCGATCCTGCCGTTCTCCCGGCGTAGCTGGGGCGAGGACGACATCGACGACGACGATGACGACCCGGAGATGCTCAGCGGTCGCTGAGGACGGCGATCCGGACGTACGCTGCGCTACCCCTTGGTAACAAGCGGGGGTAGCGTGGCGGTAGTCGCGCACGTCGACGCAGCCGCACCGAGGTTCGAGGGGGCAGCCGTGACCACGACGCAGAACGGCCGACCGGCACCGGACGGTCCTGACTCCAACCCCGCAGTCGACAAGGCCCAGGCGGGCACCGCCGGTGCGGCCGCGCCGCTGCCCGAGGAGGCCGGGCAGGTCTCCGAGAAGGAAGCCCGGCAGGTCGCCGAGGCGGCCCGGGAGTCCACCTGGGACCGGCCCAGCTTCGGCAAGGAGCTTTTCCTGGGGCGGTTCCGGCTCGACCTCATCGACCCGTGGCCGCGCTCCGATCCGGACGACGAGGCCCGCGCCGAGGACTTCCTCGGCCGGTTCCGCGACTTCCTCGCCTCCGAAGTGGACGGACAGGCCATCGAGCGGGACGCCTCCATCCCGGACTCGGTGTTCCACGGTCTTGCCGACCTCGGCGCGTTCGGCATGAAGATCGACCGGAAGTACGGCGGCCTGGGCCTGAGCAACCTGCACTACTGCCGGGCGCTGATGCTCGCCGGCTCGGTAAGCCCGGCGATCGGCGCGCTGCTCTCCGCGCACCAGTCGATCGGCGTGCCGCAACCGCTGAAGATGTTCGGCACCGCCGAGCAGAAGCAACGCTTCCTGCCTCGGCTCGCCGCCGGTGAGGTCTCCGCGTTCCTGCTCACCGAACCGGACGTCGGCTCCGACCCGGCCCGGCTCGCGACCACCGCCGAGCCGACCGAGGACGGCACCGGCTACCGGCTCAACGGTGTGAAGCTGTGGGCCACCAACGGCATCGTGGCCACCCTGCTCGTGGTGATGGCCAGGGTGCCGGCCGGCGAGGGTCGGCGCGGTGGGATCACCGCGTTCGTCGTGGACGGTGACAGCGCGGGCATCACGGTGGAGCGGCGCAACGAGTTCGTCGGTCTGCGTGGCCTGGAGAACAGCCTGACCCGGTTCCACGACGTGTTCGTACCGGCCGAGAACGTCATCGGCGGCGAGGGCAAGGGCCTCAAGATTGCCCTGACCACGTTGAACACGGGTCGGCTCTCGCTGCCTGCCATGTGCGTGGGCGCTGGCAAGTGGGCGTTGAACGTGGCCCGGGGGTGGGCCGCCGACCGGGTCCAGTGGGGCCGGCCGGTGGGGGAGCACGAGGCCGTCGCCCAGAAGCTCTCCTTCATCGCGGCCACCACGTACGGCATGGAGACCATGCTCGACCTGTGCTGCCTGCTCGCCGACGACGACCGCAACGACATCCGGATCGAGGCGGCGCTCGTCAAGCTGTACGCCAGCGAGATGGCCTGGAAGATCGCCGACGAGCTGATCCAGATCCGGGGCGGGCGCGGCTACGAGACGGCCGACTCGCTGGCAGCCCGTGGCGAGCGCGCCGCAGCCGTCGAGCAGATGATGCGTGACCTGCGGATCAATCGGATCTTCGAGGGCTCGACGGAGATCATGCACCTGTTGATCGCCCGGGAGGCGGTCGACGCCCACCTGTCGGTGGCAGGCGACATCATCGACCCGGATGCGGGGCTCGGCCGCAAGGCCCGAGCGGGCGCCCGAGCGAGCGCCTTCTACGCGAAGTGGCTCCCCACGCTCGCGGTCGGTCGGGGGCAGAGCCCTTCGGCGTACGCCGAGTTCGGGCCGCTGGCCGCACACCTGCGCCAGGTGGAGCGCTCGTCGCGCAAGCTGGCCCGGTCGACGTTCTACGCGATGTCCCGCTGGCAGGGAAAGATGGAACGCAAGCAGGCGTTCCTCGGCCGCATCGTGGACATCGGCGCGGAGCTGTTCGCGATGTCGGCGGTCTGCGTCCGGGCGACGGCCGAGCGCGGCAGCCGACCGGAGAACGTGGAGCTGGCCGACCTGTTCTGCCGGCAGGCACGGGTCCGGGTGGACGCGCTGTTCGCCGCCCTGTGGGACAACACCGACTCGGTCGACACCACCGCCGCGAAACGGATCCTCGCCGGCCGCTACGCCAGCTTGGAGGAGGGCGTCATCACCCCGTCCGACGAGCTGCCCTGGGTGGCCCGTTGGACGCCCGGCCCGTCCACGGCCGAGGACGTCCGCCGCCGCATCCCGCCGAAGCCCTGACCCCGTCGGCCGGGCTCAGCGGGCTCGGCCGCGCAGGCCGAGCTGGCGCAACTCCAGCGCGGCCAGGGCATCCACTGTGTCGTCGTCACCGCGCCGCCAGGCCTCGGCGACGTCCGGCGCGATCCGGGTCAGCCGGCCCAGCGGCTGGGTGGCCAGCGCGCGCAGGGCGAGCAGGTCCCGACCGGCCGGCCCATCGGCCAGTTTCGCGGCCGATCCGGCGCGGCGCATCCACCGCAGCCGCAGCGGCAGCCAACCGAACAGCACGATGCCGAGCGGAAAGATGAGCACCGCGACGGCGAGCGCCAAGGCGAGCTGGTCGACCAGGTGCTGCTGGTCACGGCCGGCGTCGGCGAGCCCCCGGGCCGCGTCGGCGGCCCGCTGGAAGGGCGCGGTCAGCTCATCGCCGACAAGCGGGACCCGCCGAACCTTGCCGCCGGCGTCGGCGAGGTTGTCGGCGAGGCCACCGCCGGCGCCCTCCAGCTTCTGCCCAGGTACGGCGAGTTTCTGCACAAGGTCGTGCAGCCAGAGCGCGCCGCGGATCGCGACGTACACCCAGGCGACGACGAGGAGGTCGGTGAGCAACTGGCGGGCGGCGGTCGGAAAGCGATCAGCGTAGATCTTCACGCCGGACAGCGTGCCACGAACGGCCCGACTAATGCAGATGTGGAGGCACGATCTACGAGGGCCGGGACGCGGCTTTCAACGCACGCAGGTCGGGCAGGTGCCGAAGATTTCCAGTGTGTGGCTGACTTCTGCGTAGCCGTGCTCTGCGGCAACCCGGTCGGCCCAGCTCTCCACCGCAGGCCCGGCCACCTCGACGGTACGCCCGCACACCCGGCACACCAGGTGGTGGTGATGGCCCTGGCTGCACCGGCGGTAGAGGTGCTCGCCGCCCGGCGGGCGCATCACGTCGATCTCGCCCGCGTCGGCCAGCCCCTGCAACGTCCGGTAGACGGTTGTCAGGCCGACCCGCTCACCGCGTTGCCGGAGCATCGCGTGCAGGTCCTGCGCGCTGTGGAAGCCCTCCATCTCGCCCAGCAGGGCGCTCACCGCCGAGCGCTGCCGGGTGTTGCGCACCGCGGCGCCGCTCTCGTTCATGATCCCTCCCCGGCGTGGCTCACCGCGTCCGCCACAATGTGCGCCACGTGTTCGTCGACCAGGCTGTAGGCGATCTCCCTGCCCCGGCGGGACCCCCGCACCACGCCCGCGCCGCGCAGCACCCGCAGGTGCTGGGAGACCAGCGGTTGCGCGGCACCGAGCTTCTCCACCAGTTCATGCACACACCGCTCGCCGCCGGCGAGCTCGCTGACGATGGCCAGCCGGATGGGGGCGGAGAGGGCGCGGAGCAGTTCGCTCGCCCCGTCGAAGCCCTCGTAACCCGTAGCGGTGGTCATTCTGCAACGGTAACCAATTCAGCCGAGCACCACCTCGTGCGGCTCGGCGGGCGCCACGGAGGCCGGTGCGGCCCGGCGACGCAGCGTCCGCCAGATTCCCGCGCCCACTGCCACCACCAGGAAGGAGGCGATCGCCACAAGCACCACCGAGGCGCCCGGCGCGGTGTCCGCAGTCGCCGCCACCCAGACACCGGTGCCGGCGGCGAAGAGGCCGAGCGCCATCGCGGCGGTCATCGTGCTGCGGAAGCCACGGGTGACCTGCTGCGCGGTGGCCACCGGGACCACCATCAGCGCACTGATCAGCAGCACTCCGACGGCCCGCATCGCGATGGTCACGGTGATCGCCGTGGTCACCGCGATCAGCAGATTGAGGGTACGCACCGGCAGGCCGGAGACCCTGGCGTACTCCTCGTCGTGGCTCACCGCGAAGAGCGCCGGCCGCAGCGCGATCATGGCGACGAGGATCGCCCCGCCGAGGATCACGATGGTGGTCAGGTCGGTGGCCGAGATGGTGGTCAGCGACCCGAACAGGTAGGCGTTGAGATTCGCGCTCGTCGCGTCGGAGAGCCCGACCAGCAGCACACCGCCGGCGATGCCGCCGTAGAACAACAGAGCCAGGGCAAGGTCGCCGGACGTACGCCCGCGGGCGCGCACCAGCTCGATGGCGACCGCACCGGCGGTGGCAACTATCACCGCCACCAGCACCGGCGAGCGGTTGAGCAGCAGACCCGCGCCGACACCCGTCAACGCCACGTGCCCGATGCCGTCGCCGATAAGCGTCAACCGGCGCTGCACCAGGTAGATGCCGAGCGCTGGCGCGGCCAAGCCGATCACCAGCGCGGCGATCAGGGCGCGCTGCATGTAGGGGTACTGGAAGAGTTCCATGCTCAGCTGCTCCACAGCCCGGCGGGCTCGTCGGGACCGTGCGGGTGCACGTGGTCGTGGTCGGGCTCCGCGTGGTGGCCGGCCGGGTCCGGCACCGGGCCGTCGTGACAGATACCACCCTCGTGTACGACGACAGCCCGGCTGATCACCGGCCGCAGGGGGCCCAACTCGTGGGCCACCAGCAGCACCGTCCCGCCGTCGCCGACGAAGTCGCGCAGCGCGCCGGCGAACGCCTCCTGGCTTGCCGCGTCCACGCCGGCGGTGGGCTCGTCGAGGATCAGCAGCTCGGGTCGGCCGGCGAGCGCACGGGCGATCAGTGTGCGCTGCTGCTGGCCGCCGGAGAGTGTGGCAACCGGGTCGGCGGCCCGGTCGGCGAGCCCGACCGCGCGCAGCGCGGCGTCGACGGCGGCCCGATCGGCAGCGCCCGGAGGGCGGAGCAACCCTCGACGGGCCAGCCGGCCGGAGCCCACGACCTCGCGGACCGTCGCCGGTACGCCGCCGCCCGCGCCGAGGCGCTGCGGGACGTACCCGATGCGCTGCCACTGCCGGAACCGGCGCAATGGCTGGTCGAAGAGGCTGATCGAGCCGGTGCTCAGCGGCACCAGCCCGAGCACGGCGCGGATCAACGTGGACTTGCCGGAGCCGTTGGCGCCGAGCACCGCGACCACCTCACCGGCGGTCACGCTGAGCGAGACATCCCGGAGCACCGGGCGGCCGTCGTAGCCGACCGCCGCGTGCTCGACGCTGATCACGGGCGCGCTCACGAGCAGCTCAACGCCGTCCGCAGGGTCTCCAGGTTGGTACGCATCACCGAAAGGTAGTCGGCGTCGCTGCCGGCGGCGAGTCCTTCGAGCGGGTCGAGCACCGCGGTCTTGGCGCCGACCTGACCGGCGATGGTCTCGGCCACCTTGGGGCTGACAAGGGTCTCGAAGAAGATCGTGGTTGCCTGGTGCTCCTTGGCCTCCTCGATGACCTGCGCGAGCCGCTGCGGCGAGGGCTCGACGTCCGGGCTCAGCCCGGTGATGCCGATCTGTTCGAGCTGGTAGCGGTCGGCCAGGTAGCCGAACGCGGTGTGGCTGGTCACGATCTCCCGCCGCTGGCAGGTCCGCAGGCCCTCGGTGAACTCGCCGTCCAGCCGCGTCAGGTCGGCGCGCAGCGCGGCGGCGCGGGTGGTGTAGTCGGCGGCGTGGGCCGGGTCGGCCTCGCCGAGCCGCTTGGCGAGTTGATCGCCGATGCCGGCCAGCCGGGTCGGGTCGAGCCAGACGTGCGGATCCTTGCCGCCGCCGTGCTCCTCCTCGCCCTGCTCGTCGTCCCCGTGGTCGTGGTCGTGGCCGCCGGCGCTCACGTCCAGCAGCGGCTGCACGCTCGCCACGTCGAACACCCGGTCGCCGCCGCTCTGCGCGATCGCCTCGTCGACCGCGGGCTGGAAACCCTTCAGGTAGACGATCAACTCCGCGTCGCTTACCTGGCCGACCTGCTTCGGGCTCAGCTCCAGATCGTGGGGCTCGGCGCCGGGCCGGGCCAGGTTGGTCACCCGGACCGCGTCACCGCCGATCCTCTCGGCGAGGAACTGGAGGGGATAGAACGCGGCCACCACGTCGACCCGTTGCGGATCGGCGCCGGCCGGACCGCCGTCGGAGCAGCCGGCCCCCGCGCCCAGGACGAGCAGGGCGGTCGCGGCGGCCAGGACACGGGACGTGGTGCGGTTGCTCATGCCCCCAACTGTCCGTGGCAACGACAATGATTGTCAAAAACGCATAGCTGCATGTCAGAGCAGCTTCGCGAGGCCCACAGTCACCAGCAGGGTCAACATCAACAGCCGGATGAGCCGGGTCTGCGGCGCCTGAACCGCCCAGGTGGTCGCCAACAGGGCGATCAGGGCAGCGGCGAGCGCCAGCGTCAAAAGCCCGCCGATCACGCCTGGCGTGAAGAACGCGATCAGCACCACCACCAGGGTGAGCAGAAACACCGATGTCGGGTTGGCCCCGGCCAACCGGGCCAGCAGAGGGCGCTGCGTACGCTGCATCCCACAGACTCTACGAGGAGGCGCCCGGTGCTGGTGACCAACCGGTTCGTGGTCGACGTCGATGTCGCCGACGACTTCACCGAACGGGCCCACGCGGCCCTCACCGCGCTGGCCGCCCGCCCCGGCTACCTGCGAGGTCAACTCCTGCGGGCGCTTGACGACCCCCGGCACTGGACACTGCTCACCGAGTGGGAGTCGGTAGGCACCTACCGGCGTGCCCTGGGCGCCTTCGAGGTCAAGGTCAGCGCCGTGCCGCTGCTCGCCGAATCGGTCGACGAACCCTCCGCGTACGAGGCGCTTGCCAACGCCGCGCCCGGCGGGGCAGTGGTGGTCGCCGAGAGTGATCGGGCTGCTGGTCCTTACCGCTGAGCCGTCGGGCACTACCCTGCTCCTATGACCGCACCCGCCCCGCCGCCCGGTCCCGGTGTGGCTCCGCCGTTCGCCGCGCCGCCCACCGAGGGCCGCCGGACCCGGCTCTGGATCGGCCTCGGCGTCGGCGCTCTCGCCATCCTGCTCTGCTGCGGCGGGGGAGGCGCGGCCGTGGTCGGCCTGGCCGTCAGCGGCGTGCAGGCGATCCGGGAGCAGGGGCGCACGGTCACCGGCGACTACTACCAGGCCCTCGTCGATCGGAACTACGGGCGGGCGTACGACCAGCTCTGCGACGACGCGCAGCGGCGCGAGTCACGCCCCGAGTTCGAGCGCAGGGCCGCCGCCGAGCCGCAGGTAACCACGTTCCGGGTCGGTGAGGTCGACACGACAAACCTGACAGTGCCCGTCGACGTGACGCTCTCCGGCGGCGACCGGGAACGACAGCAGGTCACACTGGGTCAGGACGGTCAGACCGGCAGCATGGAGGTCTGCGGGGTGAGCTGACCCGCCCCCGGTATTCTGCTGTCGCTCGGGGTGACGGTGGACGTACCGTTGTCCCGAACCGCCCGATCCATCCACATCTCGCCCCCGCCGACCGCCAGCCGGCGTAGGAGGAAACATGCCAGCAGACCGTATCGACGCCGTCGTCAGCCTCGCCAAGCGCCGAGGCTTCGTCTTCCCCTCCAGCGAGATCTACGGAGGCACCCGATCGGCGTGGGACTACGGTCCGCTCGGCGTGGAGCTCAAGGAGAACGTCCGCCGGCAGTGGTGGAAGACGATGGTCCAGCAGCGCGACGACGTGGTCGGCCTCGACTCCGCAGTGATCCTGGCCCGCAAGGTGTGGGAGGCGTCCGGCCACATCGCCGAGTTCGTCGACCCGCTCACCGAGTGCCAGTTCTGCCACAAGCGGTTCCGGGCTGACCACATCGAGGAGGCGTACGAGGCCAAGCACGGCCACGCGCCGACCTCACTCGCCGAGGTCAACTGCCCCAATTGCGGCAACAAGGGCACCTTCACCGAGCCGAAGATGTTCAACGGCCTGATGAAGACGTACCTGGGCCCGGTGGAGAGCGACGAGGGCATGCACTACCTGCGCCCGGAGACCGCGCAGGGCATCTTCGTCAACTACAAGAACGTCGAGACGGTCGCCCGCAAGAAGCCGCCGTTCGGTATCGCCCAGACCGGCAAGTCGTTCCGCAACGAGATCACCCCGGGCAACTTCATCTTCCGTACGCGTGAGTTCGAGCAGATGGAGATGGAGTTCTTCGTCGAGCCGGGCACCGACGAGCAGTGGCACGAGTACTGGCTCCAGGAGCGCTGGAACTGGTACCTCGACCTGGGCCTCTCGGCGGACAACCTGCGTCTCTACGAGCACCCCAAGGAGAAGCTCTCCCACTACTCGAAGCGGACCGTCGACATCGAGTACCGCTTCCAGTTCGGCGGCACCGAGTTCGCCGAGCTGGAAGGTGTCGCCAACCGCACCGACTTCGACCTCTCCACGCACAGCAAGCACTCCGGCGTCGACCTGTCGTACTTCGACCAGACCAAGAGTGAGCGCTGGATGCCGTACGTCATCGAGCCCGCCGCCGGTCTGACCCGGGCCGTGCTCGCCTTCCTGCTGGAGGCGTACGACGAGGACGAGGCGCCGAACACCAAGGGCGGCGTGGACAAGCGCACCGTGATGCGCTTCGACCCGCGGCTGGCCCCGGTCAAGGTGGCGGTGCTGCCGCTGTCGCGCAACGAGGCGCTGTCGCCGAAGGCCAAGGACCTCGCCGCGCTGCTGCGCAAGCGTTGGGTGGTGGAGTTCGACGACTCGCAGGCGATCGGCCGCCGCTACCGCCGGCAGGACGAGATCGGCACCCCGTTCTGCGTCACCGTCGACTTCGACACGCTCGACGACAACGCCGTGACGGTCCGCAACCGGGACACCATGACCCAGGAGCGCGTCTCCCTGGACCAGGTGGAGCGCTACCTGATCGAGCGCCTCCCCGGCTGCTGAGGTGTAAGGAAGGGCCCCTTTCTAACGCCTCAGGTATAGAAGGGGCCCCTTCCTAACTCCGTTGTTCCGCAAGCTGAGCGGAGCGCCGTACTCGATCAGTCCCTCGCATGCTCCGGGCCGGCTGGATCGACCCGGACCCGGAGCGTGGCACCGACGCCCTGCCGGGACGCGTACGCATCCTCGACAGTTCGTCGGATGCCGTCCGGATGGCGCCGGAGCTGTGCAGGCGTGACGTGCAGAACCAGGACACCGTGCCGACTCAGCTCGTTGTGCCGCTCCAACGTCCGAGCCCAGTCGCCCGGACTGAAGTGGTACTCCTGCGAATCGACCTCCAGCGCCACCGCCGAGTCGGTCAGGTACCCGTCCGGCGTCGGCAGCACCGCCCCGTCAAGCGTACGAAGACGGGGATTCCACCGGATCTGCGGCAGGATCGGGCTGCCCGCCAGGCATTCGCGCAGCTCCGCCTCCGGAGCCGACCGGGTGCCGGCCACGACCTCCGCGTACGCCATCCTGATCAGCGCGGTGCGACTGCGCCGCGCCCGACGGATCTCCTCGTCCAGCCTGGCGAGGTCGGTGAAACCGCGCTGGACAGACTCGGCGAGGATGGCCCGCACCGGGCGAAGCTGCCCAAGGTCGCGGGCCGCGTCCACCACCGCCCGCGCCGGCGAGCAGACGGGGTACGGCGCGCTCGACCGCGCCCGGGCGTCCAGGGTCAGGGCTCGCCGAACAAGGGCGTAGCCCGCCGACCGGCGCCGCGCGTGGTGTGGCACCACCAGGTGTACGTCGGTGTTGCGCGGAATCTGCCGGAACCCGTACCAGGCGAGCGCGGCCAAGCTGGTGAGCTGCGCCTGCGGCCCGGCGTAGAGCGCTGCGGAGATCCGCCGTTGTTCATCGGTCAGTACACCCGTGAACAGGGCGTACGTCGCTGGCAGGACGCGTTGCCACTGGCCGCGCCGGGCCTGGCGGTACAGGTACATGTCGTCGTAGCCAGCGGCGAGCAACTGAGCCCGGGTGGCGATCTGCTGTTGCCGCTCGACCGTTGCCGTCAGCTCAGGTGGATGTTCACGCATGACCGCAGCCTGACCGTCGGAACCAGGCCGTGTCCCGCCCGGCCGCGCGGCCTGTGGAAATCCTGCCGGCTGTGGACAACACCGTCGATCATCGCGCGGTGTGATATGCGTCGTGTTAGGAAGGGCCCCTTCCTATGCACTAGGCGTTAAGCAGGGGCCCTTCCTTACACTTGGGCGGTGACTGCCTTGACCGCGCCTGTTTTGAGCCCTTTGACTCTGGGGCCGTACCAGGTGTGGCCGCCTGTGGTGCTCGCGCCGATGGCCGGCATCACGAACGTCGGGTTCCGCCGGCTCTGCCGGGAGCAGGGCGGCGGCATCTACGTCTGCGAGATGATCACCACTCGGGCGCTTGTCGAGCGCAACCCGAAGACCCTGCGCATGATCACGTTCGGTGACGACGAGAAGCCGCGCAGCCTCCAGCTCTACGGCACCGACCCCGAGATCACCGCAGCCGCCGTACGGATCGTCGTCGAGCGCAACCTGGCCGATCACATCGACCTGAACTTCGGCTGCCCGGTCCCCAAGGTCACGCGGCGTGGCGGCGGTGCGGCGCTGCCGTGGCGGCGCCGGCTCTTCGCCCGGCTGGTCAAGGCCGCGGTGGCTGCCGCGTCACCCGCCGGCGTGCCGGTCACCGTCAAGATGCGCAAGGGCATCGACGACGACCATCTGACGTACGTCGAAGCAGGGCTCGCAGCCCAGGACGCCGGCGTGGCGGCGGTGGCCCTGCACGGGCGGACGGCCTCGCAGCGCTACTCGGGCACCGCCGACTGGGACGCGATCGCCACGTTGAAGCAGGCCCTCGACGTGCCGGTGCTCGGCAACGGCGACATCTGGGAGGCCGACGACGCGCTGCGGATGGTCGCGCACACCGGCGTCGACGGGGTTGTCATCGGGCGCGGCTGCCTCGGCCGGCCGTGGCTCTTCGCCGACCTGGAGGCCGCCTTCAACGGTCGCCCCGAACGGCGGCTGCCCAGCCTCGGCGAGGTGGCGGTGACCATGCGCCGGCACGCCGAGTTGCTCGTCGACCAGTTCGTGGCGGGCGCGCGCAACCCCGCCCGGGGTGAGCGGGACGGCTGCACCGACTTCCGCAAGCACGTCGCCTGGTACCTCAAGGGCTTCCCCGTCGGCGGCGAACTGCGCCGGTCCCTGGCGATGATCGAAAGCCTGGCCCAGCTCGACGACCTACTCGGCAAGCTCGACCCGGCCGAGCCGTTCCCGCTTACCGCCCTCGGTCAGCCGCGTGGCCGGACGAACTCCCCGGGCAAGGTCTTCCTGCCGGACGGCTGGCTGGCCAGCCGGGACGACGACACCGTGCCCGAGGGCGCCGAGATGGACGACTCCGGCGGCTGACCCGCACCGGCCGGCGCTGATGGGTAGCCGGCGTCGACGTCACCGCCTCGGCGCCGACGGGTGGGTGGCGTCGACTGGTCACTGGCCCGGGGCTGTTGGGTGGGTGGCGTCGACTGGTCACCGGCCCGGCGCTGTTGGGCGGGTGGCGTCGACTGGTTACCGCCTCGGCGCTGGTGGGTGGGCGGCCTCGATCGGTCACCGGCTCGGCGCGCTGGTGGTGGCTGGTGTCGGCGGGTCGGCGCCCGGGTCGGCGCCTCGGCCGGTGTGCTGAATTGCTGAGGGCGTCAGTTCCGAAGTGTCGGCGAACCGCGTGATGCCTGCCCGGGCTTCTGGCCGCCGCCGGTGGCATGGCGAAGGGCCGGGCCCCTGGTGGGGGTCCGGCCCTTCGGTGGTGCGTGGTGCGTGTTGGGTGGGGTCAGCTGGTGGCGTAGCCGCGGGTGGCGATCCAGTCGGCGAGGTGCTCGACGGTGATGTCGTAGGAGGCGGTGTTGGGG
>NZ_LGEB01000084.1:0-12374 GCF_001279555.1 Micromonospora sp. NRRL B-16802
CCAGCAGCGTCCGAGCTCGGGTTGGGGTACGCCGGAGCAGATCACCGACCCCGACTACTCCACCACCGCGTTCCTGAAGGGTTTGAAGCAGGTTGACGGGTGGCAGGACATGCCGTTGACCGTGGCCGCGCAGACGGTGCAGGTCTCCGCGTACCCGGACGCCTACGCCCAGTGGGAGCAGCAGGCCGCCGACCTGGTCGCCCAGTACTGGAACAGCTGACCCACCCGCATGACGCACCGACTGATGGCCGGCACCCCCAACACGGGGTGCCGGCCATCGGCGTTTCAACCTACGACCGAGGCCCGGCCCCACGCGCCGAGCGCCGAGGCCGGCACATCGGGCGCCGGGCAGAGGCACGGAGGCCCCGCGCGAGGGGTCGTCAGACGCGGAAGCCGGCCGCGCGGGCTGCCTCGCGTTCTCGGCGCCGGTCGGAGCGCCGGCGTAGGAACCAGTACAAGAAGGCCAACAGGCCGACCAGGAAGGCGAGCACCAGCACCGGCAGGAGGATCGCGACGAGGGAGACGACGACGCTTGTGGCGTCCTCGGCGGTGCTGGCGACGGGCGCACCGAACCCTCCGGTGGTGGCGTTGACGACTGGTCGCGCCGCGGATTTGAGCAGGTGTACGCCGAAGGCGAGGACGACGCCCACGGCCACCGGCACCCATTGATGCGAGGAGAAGAAGCTTCCCGGGTCGCTGACCGTCACTGTCTCCGACGACGATCCGGCGCCGAACGCCAACCCGCCAGCGGTCGGTCGGACCACTGTCTGCACCACGTCGTTGATGTGGTCGACGACCGGCACCTTGTCGGCCACCATCTCGACGGCGAGCAGTACGGCCAGGATGACGATGACCCATCCGTTGCCGAGCCACGTCCAGCCGCTGGGCAGGTCGATGAGGTTGCTGTAGCGGGAGAGTAGGCCGAGGGCGAGCAGGGGGATGTAGGCGTTCAGCCCCGCCGAGGCGGCGAGGCCGGTGCCGGTGAGGACTTCGAACACGATCTCAGCATGGCATCGACGCGCCAGTGCCGCTCGGTGGCGGTCGCGGGATGCTCGGCTACCCTCGTCGGGTGCGGTTGGTCATTGCGAAGTGCTCGGTGGATTACGTCGGACGGCTCTCGGCTCACCTGCCGCTGGCCACCCGGTTGCTGATGGTGAAGGCGGACGGGTCGGTGTCCATCCACGCCGACGACCGGGCGTACAAGCCGTTGAACTGGATGAGCCCGCCGTGCCGGTTGGAGGAGGCTCCCGGCGTGTGGCGGGTGGTCAACAAGGCCGGCGAGGAGCTGCGGATCACCCTGGAGGAGGTCTTCCAGGACACCTCGTACGAGCTGGGTGTGGACCCCGGCCTGCGTAAGGACGGGGTGGAGGCGCACCTTCAGGAGTTGCTGGCCGCGAACCCGGGTGTGCTGGGCGAGGGGTACACGCTGGTGCGCCGTGAGTACATGACGGCGATCGGGCCTGTCGACCTGCTGTGCCGGGACGCCAACTCCGGTGCGGTCGCCGTGGAGATCAAGCGGCGCGGTGAGATCGACGGGGTGGAGCAGCTCACCCGCTACCTCGAACTGATGAACCGTGATCCGCTGCTCAGCCCGGTGGTCGGGGTCTTCGCCGCTCAGGAGATCAAGCCGCAGGCCCGGGTGCTCGCCGCCGATCGCGGCATTCGGTGTGTGGTCGTGGACTACGACAAGCTGCGGGGCATCGAGAAGGACGAGCTGACGCTCTTCTGAGGCTCAGCTGCGTACGGCGATAAGGGATTTCGGCAGCCCGGCCACCCGCTCGACCAGCAGCCGCGAGTCGGGAAAGTAGTGGCGCATCTGCGAGCGGTCCAGCAGTTCGGTCCAGAGCACCTGGTGGATGGCGGCTTCGTGGCTGCGGGTCGGCTTGTGGCCGAGCGGCCAGCGTTGGGCGAGCGCGGTGCGCAGCCGTACCGGTAGGAACTGCATTCCGGGCGCGATCCAGTGCGGCTCGATGGGGAAGTACCGGTAGGGGGTCTGCACCCAGTGCCGGTCGGCCAGTGAGCGGGCGGCAGCCGCGAATCGCAGCCGGCGTTCGTGCCCTCCGAGGTGTTCCAGCACGGAGTTGGAGAACACCAGGTCGTATGTGCCGCCGGTGACGTGCTCCGGCAGGTCGCAGGCGTCGGCCTGTTCGACGTGGGCCCACTCGGGGACGACGGCGGGCGGCTGCTCCAGGTTGACCACTGTCACGCGGGCCGGCCGGACTGTGGCGCGTTGCCAGGTGCCGAGCCGGCCGCCGAGGTCGACCACGTGCATATCCCCGATATCGGGAAATGTGCGCACCAGCCAGTCCGAACGACGCCGCCTCTGCCGAGCGCTCCACGACCGGTCGCTGTCGACAAGGCGGTAGCGCAATCGATTGTGGCCCATTTAACGCAATGTACCGCCGCGACGACGACGTACAAACATGTGGATACGCTGATCTCGCCGGAGATCGGTTATCCGACACTCATCTGCCGTACATAACCTTGATGGCCTTGACGAGACGGGCTACGTCGGCAGGGGTCCGTTCGAAGGTCATCGACGGCAGCAGCGATCGGGCCCGCCGGCGGGTGATGGCCTTGGTGCGGCCGAATTCGCGCAGCCCGTCCTCGCCGTGGATCCGCCCGAAGCCGGAGTCGCCGGTCCCGCCGAACGGCAGGGTGGACATCCCGGCGAAGGTCAGTGTGGAGTTGACCGAGGCCATCCCCGAGCGCAGCCGCCGCGCGATGGTCACCGCGCGCCGCCTGCCGAAAACCGAACCACCCAGGCCGTACGACAGTGCATTGGTCCGGGCGACGGCCTCGTCGGCGTCGCGGACCCGGTTGATGGTCAGCGTCGGGCCGAAGGTTTCCTCGCGGATGGCGGCCGAATCCTCGGGGACGTCGACAAGCACTGTCGGATGCACGTACGGGGGTTGCACGGCGCTCGGGCCGCCCAGCACGGCACGCCCGCCGGAGCTGACGGCCTCCTCGATGTGTCGACGGATCACGTCGATCTGGCTGGGCATGGTGATCGGGCCGATGTCGGTGCCCTCGGGCCCGACGGTGAGCCGGCCCGCCTTGGCGACCACCTTGTCGACGAAGGCGTCGAAGATCGGGTCGACGGCGTAGACCCGTTCGATGCCGATGCAGGTCTGACCGGCGTTCGTCATGCCGCCCCAGACGCACGCCTCGGCGGCGGCGTCCAGGTTGGCGTCGCTGTCGACGATCATGGCGTCCTTGCCGCCACCCTCGATCAGCACCGGGGTCAGTGACTCGGCACAGGCGGCCATCACCTTCCGGGCGGTGGCCGTGGAGCCGGTAAAGGCGATCTTGTCGACGCCGGAGCGGCACAGCGCCGCGCCCGTGTCGCCCAGGCCGTGTACCGCGGTGAAGACCGGCTGCTCGCCGACGACTTCGGCGAAGCTGTCCACCAGCCACTGGCCGACGGCGGGCGTGTATTCGCTCGGCTTGAGCACCACAGTGTTTCCGGCGGCCAGGGCGTACGCGGCGGAGCCGACGGGAGTGAAGACCGGATAATTCCACGGTCCGATGACGCCGACCACGCCGTACGGCTGGTATTCGAGGTGGGCGGAGAACTCGGCGAGGATGAGCCGCGACCGCACCCGGCGCGGGCCGAGCACCCGGCCGGCGTTGCGTGCGGCCCAGTCGATGTGTTCGATGGCGGTGACGATTTCGACGATGGCGTCGGCGACAGGCTTGCCACCCTCGACGTGCACCAGCTCGGCGAGCTGCTCGATCCGTTGGGCGAGCAGCGCGCGCCAGCGCAGCAGGTGCTGGCGGCGGCCGGGGAAGCCCAAGCCGGCCCACCACTCGCTGGCTTCGCGGGCGCGGTCGACGGCCTGCCGCACGTCGGAGGCTGTGGCGATCGGGAGGCGGCCCGCCTCGACGCCGGTGGCCGGGCTGGTGGAGATCAGTTGACCCGCTTCGATGATCGGGAGACCCGGGACACGCACAGCCGTCATGGCCGAAGTCTAGACCCGAAGATTACTCACTGGTAGGTCGTGATCTCGGCGACTCGGACGAGGGCGCACCGGCTGACCTGCTCGTTGATCAGTGCAGGTCAGAAGGGTCGTGTCGCGTCCGCCCGCCCAAACCGTCGAACAGCAGGTGTCCAGGAGGTGGCGAGGAGCTGACCGGCCGGTCGGTATTGACGATTACCGTCTGATGGCAAGCTGACGCGCGGAGTGATGATACGGGGGAGGGATGACTGTCCATGGACGAACATCCGGAATTGCTGCCGCTGTTGACGGTCGCGGCTGGACCGATGCGTGGAGCGAGCTTCCGGTTGCGGGCTGAGCCGCTGGTGATCGGCCGGGCGCCGACCGGCCAGCTGGTGGTCAACGACCCGCACCTGAGCCGCTGTCACGCGGAGGTGTGGCTGGCCCCGGAGGGCCCGTCCCTGCGGGATCTGGGCTCCACAAACGGCACCTGGCTCAACGACCGCCGGATCACCGACGTGGAACGCCTCTCCGACGGCGACGTCATCCGGCTCGGGCGTACCGAGCTGCGGCTGTTCGACCCGGGAGTGGCGCACACGGACCCGGTCGGGCTCAGCTTCGGCCCCCTTCGACGAGACGTCCGGCCGACACTGCCGCTGCCGCTGGCCACACCCCCCGCCACGCGCCGCTGAGCCGACCGCGGCGAGGCCTGGCCGGCCCCCACACAGGGGACGCGCCCGGAATGGCCGCCGCACACCTGGACCGACGTAAAGCGGCGTGGCACCATCCCGCGGATGGAGACCGAGCTGCGGACCGTAACGGCGAACGGCATAAACCAGGCGGTACGCGTGGCGGGCCCGCCGGACGGCATTCCGGTGCTGCTGATCCACGGCAACTGCTCGTCCTCGCTGTTCTGGGAGCCGCTGGTGCGGCGGCTGCCGCCGACGCTGCGGGTGGTCGCTCCCGACCTGCGCGGATACGGCGACTCCGAGACCGCCCCGGTGAACGCCACCCGAGGGCTGCGGGACTTCGCCGACGACGTGGCCGCCCTGCTCGACGACCCGACGCTCTTCCGCACCGGCAGCACGCGTCCGGTTGTGGTCGGGCACTCCCTCGGCGGCGGCGTGGCCATGCGGCTGCTCGTCGACCACCCGGATCGCGTGGGCGCGTTGCTGCTGGCCGCGCCCGTCTCCCCGTACGGCTTCGGTGGCACCCGTGACCTGGACGGCACGCCGACCACGCCCGACTTCGCCGGGACCGGTGCCGGCACTGCCAACGGGGACTTCGTCGCCCGACTCGCGGCCGGCGATCGGGGCGCCGACGCGCAGGCGAGCCCGCGCGCCGTACTGCGGGCGGCCTACGTGGCCGACCCGGCGTCGCTCAGCACCGACGAGGAGTTGCTGCTGGACAGCGTGCTCTCCACGGCGACCGGCGACGACAACTACCCCGGAACGGCGGTGCCGTCGGAGAACTGGCCCGGGACCGCGCCGGGGGAGCGCGGGGTGCTCAACGCGCTCGCGCCGACCTGGTTCCGGCTCGCCGACGAGCTGGTGGCCGTTGCCGAGAAGCCTCCGATCACCTGGGTACGCGGCGACGCCGACGTGATCGTCTCGGACACCTCGCTGTTCGACCTGGCGTACCTGGGTTCGCTTGGTGTCGTACCCGGCTGGCCTGGCGAGGAGACGTGTCCACCGCAACCGATGGTCGGGCAGACCCGGGCGGTGCTGGAGCGGTACGCGGCGGCCGGCGGCGCGTACCACGAGGTGGTGCTGCCCGAGTGCGGGCACAGCCCGCACCTGGAGCGGCCGGCGGAGTTCGTCGCGGAGTTGTTGGCACTGACCACCGTGCCGGCCGTCTGAGCCCGACGCCTCGGCGGCTGACAACCGATGAGCCCGGCAGCGGCGGTCGGTGGCGGTGTGGGTGAAATATGCCACGGCGTCTCGACAACCGAGCGTCACGTGGCAGACTCGCGCGCATAACTTAGCGACCGTTCAGCGGTTGTGCGGAGTGTCTGGGGAGGCCGGTCGTGGCGCGCGAGTTCAACACCGTGGGTGTGGTGGGGCTGGGCACCATGGGTGCCGGCATCGTCGAGGTCTTCGCCCGTAACGGCATCGACGTGATCGCCGTCGAGATCTCCGAGTCGGCGCTGGAACGTGGCCGGGCCACCCTCGCCGGCTCCACCGACCGGGCGGTCGCCAAGGGCAAGCTCGCCGCCGCGGACCGGGACGCCCTGAACGAGCGGGTGCACTTCGCCGTCGGCCTGAACGCGCTGCACTCCGTCGACCTGGTCATCGAGGCCGTGCCCGAGCACCTCGACCTCAAGCAGCGGATCTTCGCGGAGCTGGACCGGGTCTGCCGGCCGGACACCATCCTCGCCACCAACACGTCGTCGTTGAGCGTCACCGAGATCTCGGTCGCCACCACCCGGCCCAACCAGGTCATCGGCATCCACTTCTTCAACCCGGCGCCGGTCATGAAGCTGGTCGAGGTGGTCCGTACCGTCGTCACCGCGCCCGAGGTGGTCGCCGACGTCGAAGCGCTCTGCGCGCGGCTCGGCAAGGTCGACGTGACGATCAACGACCGGGCCGGCTTCATCGCCAACGCGCTGCTGTTCGGCTACCTCAACCACGCGGTCGGCATGTTCGAGTCGCACTACGCGACCCGGGAGGACATCGACGCCGCCATGAAGCTCGGCTGTGGCCTGCCGATGGGCCCGCTGGCGCTGATGGACCTGATCGGCCTGGACACCGCGTACGAGATCCTGGACACCATGTACCGGCGCGGCGGCCGGGACCGCCGGCACGCCCCGGTGCCGCTGCTCAAGCAGATGGTGACCGCAGGGCTGCTCGGCCGGAAATCCGGTCGGGGTTTCTACACCTACGAGCGGCCGGGCTCGCCGAAGGTCGTACCCGACGAGGCGACGCCGGTGGCCGCGGAGGCCGCGCTCGCCGACGGGGCCCGCGCCATCGCGAAGGTCGGCGTCGTCGGTTCCGGAACCATGGCCACCGGCATCATCGAGGTCTTCGCGAAGGCCGGCTACGAGGTCGTCTCGGTGACCCGGGGCGCAGAGAAGTCCGCGAAGGTGTGCGAGGCGGTGAAGACCTCGCTGAACAAGGGCGTGGTGCGCGGCAAGCTCGCCGAGACCGACCGCGACGCCGCCCTCGGCCGGATCAGCTGGTCCGCAACCCTCGACCACCTCGCCGACGTCGACCTGGTGGTCGAGGCGGTCATCGAGGAGTTGAGCGTCAAGAAGGCCCTCTTCGCCAGCCTCGACGAGATCTGCAAGCCGGGCGTCGTGCTGGCCACCACCACCTCCTCGCTGCCGGTGATCGAGGTGGCGATGGCCACCCACAGGCCGGCCGACGTGGTGGGCCTGCACTTCTTCAACCCGGCGCAGGTAATGCCGCTGGTCGAGGTGATCCGTACCATCCGTACCTCGCCGGAGGCCACGGCCACGGCCCGGGCGGTCTGCGCGGCGCTCGGCAAGACCGGCGTGGTCTGCGGCGACCGGTCCGGGTTCATCGTCAACGCGCTGCTCTTCCCGTACCTGAACGACGCCGTGAAGATGCTGGAGGCCAGCTACTCCACCGCCGACGACATCGACCACGCCATGAAACTGGGCTGCGGCTACCCGATGGGCCCGTTCGAGCTGCTCGACGTGGTCGGCTTGGACGTCTCGCTTGCCATCCAGCGCGAGCTGTACCTGGAGCTGCGCGAGCCGGGCTTCGCGCCCGCACCGCTGCTGGAGCACCTGGTCACCGCCGGCTACCTGGGCCGCAAGACCCGCCGGGGCTTCCGCGACCACTCGCACCGCTGACCCGGTAAACGCTGGGCGGTCCTGGCGGCGTCTGAGAGGTGTGACCTTCGAGGAGTACGTCGGCAGCCGCGGCCCGGCACTGGTCCGGTTGGCGCGGTTGCTGACCGGTGACGAGCACCGGGCCGAGGACCTCACCCAGGAGGTGCTGTCCCGGGCGTACGTGCACTGGCGGCGGATCTCCCGGGCCGACCGTCCCGACGTGTACGTGCGCCGGATGCTCGTCAACGCCAACAACTCCTGGTGGCGTCGCCGGTCGAACCGCGAGTTGGTCGTCGACAGCGTCGACGACCGGCCGCACCGTGGCGACGTCGGCGGTGAGGCGGCCGAGCGGGACGAGATGTGGCGGCTGATCCTCGGCCTGCCCGACCGCCAACGGGCGGTACTGGTGCTGCGCTACTACGAGGACCTCGACGACGCGACGATCGCGCAGATCCTGGACTGCTCGCCGGTCACCGTCCGCACTCATGCGATGCGGGCGCTCGCCAACCTCCGGGAGCGCTGCGGCGTCCCGGCCACGAATGGGAGCCGGCCGTGGCCGACCTCGACCAACAGATCACCCGGACCCTGCGGCAGCGTGCCGAGGGTGACGTGGACATCGACCAGCTGCTGCACACCTCCCGTGCTCGTGGCCGCCGCCGACAGGCGCACCGCCGGGTCGCCGCCGGTACCGCGCTGTCCCTGATCGGAGCCCTCGGCGTCGTCGGGGTGACCGGGACGGGCCTCGATGGGCTGACCAGCCGCATGCCCTGGACCACGGCAGCGCCCACGCCCACCGTGGTGCCGCCGCGCGCCGACGGAGTGCCCGGGGCCGCCGCCGACCCGGCGCTGGTAGGTGCCGATCCGCAGGTGCTGCACGTCGGCGTCGACCCGGACCGGGCCCGCTACCTGGGCTGGGAGGTGATCCGGGATCAGGTCGAGACGGTACGGCTCAGCGTGGCAGGCAGCGAAGAGGTGCGCATCGACGTCGGCAGGTCGATCGAATTTCCCAGCAGCGTCACCATCGACGGCGCGTCCTTCGAGGTGACCGAACCGGGACGTCCGAACTTCGACGGTGCGGTACGCCCGGCCAGCGGCATGGCCCGTGGGCTGGTCAAGTTGTGGCAGCCCGCGCCGGGCCTGTACGCCCGTGCCGTCATGCTGCACGGGGACCGTGCCGTCCTGAATCAGGCGGTCGGGGCCCTGCGCTGGAAGGAGGCCCGCCGGTGCGCCGCACCGCTGCGGCTCGGTGCCCTGCCCGAAGGCGCGAGGGTCACCGTCTGCTCCGTCGACATCGCCTCGTACCCGCGACTGGTCACCGCCCGGTTCGCCCTTCAGCGGTCCCCGGTGGAGAACATGTCGGTGGAGTACCGGTACGCGAGCCGGGCGGGCACCTATACCGAGGCGGACCGGACCATCGCGGGCCGACCCGCGTTGCTCTCCGCCAAGGGGACGAGGTTGGAACTTGTCGGCATACCCCGAACGAGGCTGACCGCCGACTTCGGCTGGCCCTGGGACGGCGAAAGACCGGCGAACATCTTCACCGAAGCGGAGGCGACGGCCCTGCTGGCGCAGGTGAAACTGTCCGAGGACCCGACCAAGCCGCAGAGCTGGGAGTGACTCCAACCGCCGGGCGGCCCGGAAGGTCGTTCCGCCCGGGGGACCGTACGCTTGGTGACTGTGAGCCCCCGTCGCAATCGCCCTCGCCGGGACGAGAACGCCAACCTGGACGCCGACCGCGTCCGGCAGGGCGTCGCCTCGGTGCAGCAGTGGACCGACGGCGCCTGGCAGGTCCGTGGGATCGGCGCGGGCGCGTCGGTCAAGACGTACCGCTGCCCCGGTTGTGACCAGGAGATCCGGCCCGGGGTGGCGCACCTGGTGGCCTGGCCTGCCGACGGCCTGGGTGACCTGACCGACCGGCGGCACTGGCACAGCGGCTGCTGGCGGGCCCGGGAGCGGCGCGGCCCGGCCGTGCAGCGCGGTCGGGGTACGCCGCGCTACTGAGACGGCCCCGGCTGGGCGTGGCGCCGCGCCGCTGGCCGGCTGGCGTTGCGCCCCGCTGCTGAGCGACCTAGATCACGCTGTTCGCGTCTGGGCGGGCGGTGGCGGCGACTTCGCGACAGACTTGAGCGGTGAGCACAACGATCCGCGCGTCGTCGATCCTGCCCGGCCGCCGGGAGGACATCGAGCTGCACACCGCCGATGGTCTGCGGCTGGTCGGTGAGCTGGCCCTACCGGCCGAGCGGCCGCCGGTGGCCACCCTGGTCTGCCTGCACCCGCTGCCCACCCACGGCGGGATGATGGACAGCCACGTCTTCCGTAAGGCGGCGTGGCGGCTGCCCGCGCTGGCCGACGTGGCCGTGCTCCGGTTCAACACCCGGGGCACCAGCAGCGTGCGCGGCACCAGCGAGGGGGCGTTCGACGGGGCGGTCGGCGAGCGCTTCGACGTGGCCGCCGCGATCGAGTACGCGGAGTTCGCCGAGCTGCCCAACATCTGGCTGGTCGGCTGGTCGTTCGGCACCGACCTGGCCCTCAAGTACGGCTGCGACCCGGCGATCGTCGGCGCGATCCTGCTCTCCCCGCCGCTGCGCTTCTCGGCCCCCGAGGACCTGGCCACCTGGGCCGGCTCCGATCGGCCGCTAGTGGCGTTGGTGCCCGAGTTCGACGACTACCTGCGCCCGGCCGAGGCGCGGGAACGGTTCGCGGCAGTGCCGCAGGCCGAGGTGGTAGGGGTGCCGGGAGCGAAGCACCTGTGGGTCGGCGACGCCGAGACGGTGCTCGACGAGATCGTCCGTCGGGTCAACCCGGCGGTCGAGGTGCCGCTGCCGACCACCTGGGACGGGCCGATGGAATCCGGTGACGTCAGCGCGTACGCCGACCGGACGGTTGCGGCGTTCGCCGACACGCCCGTACCCGGGCCGGCTGCCGGCAGGGCCGACTGACCCGCACGCGTCAGCGGCTCTCCTGGCGGGGGAGCACCACCTCGCGCAGGATCAGCTGCAGCGCGGCCACGGTCGGGATGGCGATGAGCGCGCCCACCACGCCCAGCAGCGCCACCCCGAGCAGCGCGGCCAGCAGGGCGGCGACCTCGTTGACCTCCACCGAGCGGCGCATCACCTTCGGGTAGACCAGGTAGTTCTCCACCTGCTGGTAGATGAGGAAGAAAACCACGCAGGCGATGCCCACCGGCAGGCTGGTGGCGAACCCGACGAGGCTGACGATCACCGCGCCCAGGGTCGCGCCGATCTGCGGGATCAGGTCGGTCACCGCCACCACCACGGCCAGCGCGAACGGGTACGGCAGCCCGACGATCAACGCGAAGACGAAGGTCGTCACGCCCGCCAGCACGGCGATGCTCAGCGCGCCCACCATGTAGGCGCCGACCTTGGCCAGGATCTCGTCGCCGATCAGTTGCACCCGCTCGCGCCGCGACCGGGGTGCCAGCGAGTAGCCCAGCGAGCGCAACCTGTCGAAATACACAAGGAAGTAGATGGTCAGCACCAGCACGGTAAGCGTCCGGAACGCCGTACCGAAGATCAGTTGTGCGCCGCCGAGGACCCCGCCGAGCGCGCGGCCGATCGTGTCCGCGTTGGCCGCGCTCTGCACCCGCTCCACCACGTCGTACCGCACCACCAGGTCATTGACCGTCGGATTGCGGCGCAGGTCCTCGACGTAACTGGGCAACTGTTCGATGAACTGCCCGGACTGCGTCACGATCGGCGGGACCAGCGCCACCAGCCCGCCGCAGAGCAGCAGCACCACGGTCAGCGCCACGACCGCGACCGCCAGGCCGTGCGGGGCACCCCAGCGGCGCAGTCGCACCACCGCCGGGTTGAGACCGACCGCGAGGAACAGCGCGATCACCACAAGCACCAGGATGCCGCCGGCATTGCGAATCCCCAGATAAAGGGTGTACGCCAGCAGCACCCCCAACGCGCCGGTGAAGCCGAGCAGGAAGCTGCTGCGCCGCAGCGGACGCCCAGGCGTACCGAACCTGCCCGACGGGGCAGCCGGCAGGTCCTCCGGCTCAAAGTCCGGCACCGGCTCCCGGCGAGGCGTCTCGGTGCCCGCCGTCTGGTCGTGGGCCGCCTGGTCGCGGGCCGTCTGGTTGTGCGGCGTCTCGCTCTGTGGTGTCTTGGGTGGTGGGGGACCGGGCGTGGCGGCCTGGTCGTCGGCGGGCTGGCCGTGCTGTGGCACCAGGGACCTCCGGATCAGCAGCGGGACGACGGGCGGCGGTCGCCTCCCGGCGAGGCAGCGCGTCAGCAGAGTGACACTTCATCGTTGCCACCGGCCACGAGGTCGTCAAACGTGGTGCGCCAGGTGCCGACCTCGACCACCGTCACCTCATGGTGTGGTCGCTTGGGTCCGCACCGGCACGTTCCCACATATACGTGATACCTGAGAGTCATCAAAATGACTCTCAGGTATCAGGCCCACCGGGACAGAACCAACCGCCGACACCCATCCGCCCAGTGCCATCCCCAAAGGGGCGTCGGAACCAGGAGTCCCGTCGATCATGGAGTTGTGGTGCCCCGCGAAAGGTGCGGAACTGCCTAAATCGGCCACCACAACTCCATGATCGACGCGGGGTTGCGGGGTTGCGGGGTTGCGGGGTTGCGGGGTTGCGGGGTTGCGGGGTTGCG
>NZ_LGEB01000085.1:0-16099 GCF_001279555.1 Micromonospora sp. NRRL B-16802
CAGCGGTGTTTCGCCGGTGAGGGCGAACCAGTCGTGCCATTTGATGGTGGTGCCGGTGAAGCTGGTGCCGGTGGAGGTGGCGACGTAGGCGTCGGCGAGAGGGCTGTGGGTGAAGGTGATGACGTCGTCGCGTCCGTCGCCGGTGAAGTCGGTGGGTGACCCACCAAAATACCGGGCGGCCGACCCGCCGCCACCCTGGTTCACGAGCGAGAGGTAGTAGTTCCAGTTCCAGTTCGGCCCCGGATCGGTGTGGTCGTTGCCCGGGACCTCGTTGTGCCCCTTGATGCCCGTACGGTTCTTCGGAATGCCGTACTTGTCGCACAGATAGCGGGTCAGCGCGGCCGAGGCACGGTACATCGCGTCGGTGAACCACGCCGGGTCCGCGACATAGCCCTCGTGCTCGATGCCGACGCCGTAGGCGTTGCCGGACCGGGCGTGGTACGCGGTGTCGCCCTCGCGGACCATCTGCGTGATCTCACCGTTGTTGGACTTCACCACGTAGTGGGCGCTGACCCCCGACGACGGATTCTGGAACCAGCTGATGGTGCCGGCGTATGAGCCCTGGGTGACGTGAAGGATCACCGTCGTGATCCGGCTGGACCGCCCGACGCCGTAGTTGGCGCCGTTCGCGGCGATCCACCGCGCCGGCGCGTACTCCGGTACGGCCGCGGCGAGCGCGCCGGGCGCCGCCCCGGCGGGGAGCACTGTGGCGTAACGGCCCCGCTCCGGCTCCGCCCGGTGCGCCCGGACCGGGACGGCGCCCGGGATGCCCTGCTGCACCAGGTCGTAGATCCCGTCCGCGTACAGGCGTGCTGTCGCGTCGTCCGCCGCGCCGCCGTACCTCGCCACCACCGGATACCAGGCGGTGACCCGGTCCCGGGCGGCTGCGGTCAACCCCTCGGCTTCGGCCAGGTCGCGCAGCACGGCCGCGCCTCCACGGATGTTCGCCGAGGTGACGGTCTTCAGCCTGCCGACCGGCTCACCGGTCAACGTCGCCGCCCGTTCCAGGGTGTGCTGGGTGGGGTTGCTCACCAGGTGCATCACCCCGTAGCCGTTGGCCTGGCTCGGCTTGCCGTCGTGGCCGTCCAGCCGGGACTCGCCGTAGCCGACAGCGACCAGGACGTCCCGGGGTACGTCGTACTCCTGCGCCGCCCGCACGAAGGCCGCGTCCAGGTCGCTACGGCCCGGCGGAGTCGCGGTCGCAGGCGTCGGCGTGACCGCCACCACGCCGACGAGCGCCGCGGCCAGCAGGGCGACGCCACCACGCCGCCGTCGTCGTGTTCCGGCCACCGGGGCCACCAGTCGTGACATCACAGGGTCACCTCACCGTTCAGGCCGAAGTAGTCGTGCCATTTGCTGCTGGGACCGAACGTGGTCCCGGTCGACAGGGCGACGTAGACGTCGTTGGTGGCGCCCTTGGTGAAGACGATGAGGTCGTCTCTGCCGTCGCCATTGGCGTCGCCGAGGTACGGGAACTCGCCGGATAGGCAGAAGAAGTCGTGCCATTTCACAGTGGTGCCGGTGAAGCCGGAGCCGGTCGACACGGCCGCGTACACGTCGGCGTCGGCGTTGCAGGTGAACGTGACGATGTCGTCGCGCCCGTCGCCGTTGATGTCCCCGACGCGGGGTAGCTCGGCGCCGTCGGCGAACAGGTCGTGCCACTTCTGCGGCGCCCCGAACGAGGCGCCGTTGGACAGCGCCACGATCACGTCGGAGGCCGATGCGGGGCCCTGGGTGAACGTGATGATGTCGTCGCGCCCGTCGCCGTTGACGTCGCCGAGCGCCGGGAACTCCCCCGCGATGGAGAAGTAGTCGTGCCACTTCACGGCCGTGCCGGCGAACGACGACCCGGTCGACAACGCCACGTAGACGTCAGCCGTCGCGTTGTGCGTGAACGCGACGATGTCGTCGCGGCCGTCGCCGTTGACGTCACCGACGGCGGCGATCTCCGCGCCAGGGGCGAACCAGTCGTGCCACCTGCCCGGCGACGTGAACGCCGACCCTGTCGACAAGGCCACGTAGACGTCACCGGTGTTGCTGTGCGCGAACGTGACGATGTCGTCCCGTCCGTCGCCGTTGAAATCACCAGTCGACGCGGTCTCCCCACCGATGGAGAAGAAGTCGTTCCACTTCACCGACGTTCCCGCGAAGCCGGTGCCGGTTGAGGTGCTCACGTAGACGTCGGCGGCGGCGTTCTGCGTGAAGGTGAGGACGTCGTCGCGGCCGTCGCCGTTGACGTCCGTCGGTGCGCCGCCGGTCATGCCGTGGGTCCGCGCCGCCTGGTTGAGCAACGTTCGCGCCGTCGCCGCCGCCTGGTCGTACCGATCGGGAAACCCCGACCGCTGTACGCACTGGGCGACCTGGCCGGCGGTGTAGCCGGGATTGTTGCGGTCGCAGGTGATCGCCCTGGTGACGTACTGCGTGGTGGCGTAGACCGGGTCCATGATCTGCTCCGGCGTCCCCCAGCCGTAGTCCCAGCGCTGCTGGAAGACACCCAGGCTGGACTTGTCGCCGCAGGGCAGGTTGTTCATGTGCGACTCGACCCACCCGGCCTCGAACGTCGAGAGCATGACCTTGTCGTTCACGTTGTACGACCGGGCCACCCGGTAGACGACGAGGGTGACGGCCGGGTCGTGGGTGGCGGGGACGGACGGACAGGCGAGCGTGTCGATCGGTACGGCAGCAGCGGGCGCAGCGACCGCGACCGTTGCCGTTGCGGTCAGGAGGGCGACAAGCATCGCCAGCGAACGTCGTCTCACAATGCTCCTCAGGGACGTCAGGTGTGCGACCGGAAGGTGGTTCGCCAGCTGACGCCCGCCCCCGTGGACGCCGCGTCGGCCGGCGCCGGTCCGGCCGTCCGAAAGCGGGGCCACCCGGCACGCGAGAGAGCGGGAAATCGATTGCTGACGAGTGTTGTAGTCACCGGCATCGATGTCAATACCTCCGGAGTTCGGCATCCGGAACGGCCTGGGCCCGACCAGAAATCGATTGCTTCCTCTGTATAGGATTCCGAGCGATCTCCCGAGGTGCGAGCACACCCGGGGTCGGCGACCCGATGGCAAACCGGTAGTCCGGGCTTGGGCGACAACGATGAGGGCGGGATGACGACCATCTACGATGTGGCCCGCAGGGCCGGCGTGTCGCCCGCGACCGTCTCCCGGGTGCTCAACGGACGCGACTCCGTCGACCCGGAGCTGGCCGCCCGCGTACGGCAGGCCGCACAGGATCTCGACTATCGCCCGAACGCTGTCGCCCGCAGCCTGCGCCGGAGCCGGACCAGCCTCTGGGCGGTCATCATCTCCGACATCGGAAACCCGTTCTTCACCTCCATGGTGCGTGGCGTCGAGGACGTCGCACAGGAGGCCGGATTCTCGGTCGTGCTGTGCAACGGTGACGAGGACCCGGACAAGGAGGCCCGGTACGTCGCGGCGGCCCTCGCCGAGCGGATGGCCGGGGTGATCATCTCCTCGTCCGGGCGGCCGGCCCTGATCAGCCGCCTGGTGCAGGCCGGTATCCCGGTCGTGGCCATCGACCGGCAACCGCGCGGCGTCGACGTGGACACAGTGCTCGTCGACAACATCCACGGCGCCGAGCAGGCGACGACCCACCTGGTGGGCAGCGGCTACCGACGGATCGCCTGCATCACCGGCCCGCGCCGGATCTCCACAGCCATGCAGCGGCTGCGGGGCTACCAGAAGGCGCTCAAGGCGAGCGGGCGTTCGACGAACGAGGACCTGATCCGGTACGCCGACTTCCGCGAGGACGGCGGGTACCGGGCGATGGCCTCGTTGCTGGAGACCGGCGAGCCGCCCGACGCGGTGTTCGCGGCCAACAACCTGATGACAGTGGGCGCTGTCGAATGTCTTGTCGACAACGGCATCGACGTACCGGACCGGTTCGGCATCGTCGGGTTCGACGACATTCCGTGGGCGCACCTGGTCCGGCCGTCACTGAGCACCGTCGCCCAACCCACCTATGACCTGGGTCGTACGGCTGCCTCGCTGCTCGTCGAGCGGATCGCCGACCCGGCGAAGGCACCCTCGACAGTCGTCCTGCGCACCGAACTGCGGGTACGGGAGAGTTCGGCCCCCGGGCAGCCGAACCGCCCCGACGACAGCCCTCGGCGCCGCGGTACGACCGGCCCGTAAGACGAGACCGGCCGCTCATATCCGCACGTCACCGCAGAGGTGGACCGCTACGCCCAGCTCGGCGAAGAAGGCAGCCTTGGCCCGCAGCGCACGGTCGGCGGTCAGCGCGTCGGGGGCGTAGACGACGTTGACATGGTTGGCCTTGTGCCGGGCCATCAACTGGTCGCGGCCGACGCCGTGCAGCACGGCGTGCATGATCGGCCACTGTGGATTCGTGGCGTCGAGCCGGCGCTGCGTCTCGGCCGCGGGCAACTCGACAACCGTGCCGCGACCGAGGTCCACGTGCAGCGCGCCGTCCATGACGAACACCCTCGACCAGACGATCTCACCCGGTTTCGACACCCCGCTGAGGGTGCCACCGCCGAGCGGGAAGTACATCGGCGGCTGACGCATGCTGTAGGACCGGTCGTAACCACCGTTGTGCGACGCGGGCACCGAACCGGAGATCTCGAAGACCCAGACGAAACTGTCGTCGTACTGCTCTCCCCAGCGGATGTCATGCAGCGTGGTGGCCGGGTCCAAGCCCATCGCGGTCCAGATCCGGTTGGTGACCAACGAATCCACCGCGACGCCCTCGTCGACCTCGTTGAAGTGCGGCAGCGGCACACCCGGGTACAGCTCCCGTGAGCCGTCGCGGCTGGTCACCGGAGGGCGCACCACGTTGTTCAGCAGTCCCTCGGCCAGGTCGCTTGCCGGAACGGTGTCCTTGAGTCCCTGCTGGTACTGGATTCCCACCGCGTCCAGGCCGAAGTCGTCGGCTATGCGCAGCGCGGCCACGTACATCCTGCACTGGCTGAGCAGTTGCGCGTGCGTCAGTTCGGTGGCCTCGTCGACGCCGGTGTGGAACGTCATCCCCGCCGCGTCGAGCCAGGCGAGCACTGCCTGCGCCTCGGGCTCGGGTACCCGCGCCATCTCCGCCACCAGTGCGCTCTGCGACAGGCGTTCCTTGAAGATGCCCAGCGGGTTGAGCAGCTCGTCGTCGATGATGGCGTTGTACATGCCCATACAGCCCTCGTCGAAGACACCGATGATGGCCCGCTCGGAGACGAGCTGCCGGGCCAGCGCCACGCCGAGTTCGACCTCGGCGTCCGGCGGCAGCGCCGGCAGCGGGCGTACGTGGCTCTCGTCGTGCACCACCTCGCCGGTCTCCAGCCACTTCTTCAAGCCGTCGCGCGCCCATTCGTCGGTGAAGTCCTCGCTCCACAGCGTCGAATACCGCACGCCCGCCTTGGTGAGGCTGCCCGCGAGGTTGAGCAGTCCCACCAGACCGGGATACTGGCCGCTCCAGTTCGCGACGAGCAGGATCGGCCCCCGGTGGGCGCGCAGCCCTGCCAGCACGTGGTGGCTGTACTGCCAGACCGCCTCGACCACGATCAGCGGGGCGTCGGGCGGGATCGTCCGGAACACCTCGATTCCTGCGCGTTGGCTGGCGATGAACCCGTGGCCGGTGACCGCGTCGACGTCGTGGCCGCGCCGGACGTGCCAGCCCAGCGCGGTGACGGCGGCGGAGAGGTCCTCTTCGAGCTGCCGCTGGGTGGGCCAGCAGGTGACGTTCGCGCTCAGCCGCAGGTCGCCGCTCGCCACTGTGTAGACGGTGCGCGGCGGGGCGGCCGGCGGCTGCACCGGCACGGGCAGGATGTAACGGGTCACGGGGCGGCTCCCTTGACTGTCGGGCGGTTGACGGGTCGGGCAGTCGTTGCTGCGAAGCGACCAGGCCGGCGGTGCGTACTCAGAGACCGCCGAGCTTGGCGTACGCCTCGGCGGCGTTGTCGCTGGTGATCCGCGTCGTGTCGAGCGTGGTGGCGCGCGGGACGTCCGTGGCGCAGTCGACAAGGATCTTCCGGGCGAGTTCGACGGCCTCACGGCCACCGGTGGCGTACTGGAAGGTCGCGGCGAGGCGGCCCTGTTCGACGGCCTTGATCCCGCCGGAGGGCACCGGCAACGCGTCGATGCCTGTGAACTTGATCTTTTGTTCGAGCCCGGCCGCCTTGGCGGCGAGGTAGGCGCCTTCCGCCATCGGATCGTTGTGCGCGTAGACGGCCGACACGTCCGGGTGGGCCTTGATCAGGGCGTCCGCCACCGACTGCCCCTTCTCGCGCAGCCAGTCCCCGGGCTGGGAGGCGACGATCTCGATCTTCGGGTTGCCGGCGATGCCCTCACGGAACCCCTTCGCGCGCTCTGCCGCCGGCGTCGAGCCGGGGAGCCCAGCTATCTCGATCACCTTGCCGCCGCCGGGGAGCAGCGTCTGGGCGTAGAACTCGCCGGCCGCCCTACCGATGGCGACGTTGTCCCCTCCGATGAAGGCGGTGTACGCCTCGCCCTCGACCTTGCGGTCCAGCACGATCACCGGGATGCCCTGGTCGTACGCCTTCTTGACCACGGCGGTCAGCGGCTTGGCCTCGTTTGGCGAGATGATCAGCAGGTTGATCCTCTGGGTGAGGAAGTTCTCCACGTCGGCGACCTGCTTGCTGTTGTCCTGCGCGGCGTCGGAGACCACGACGCGGAAGCCGGGAACCGCCTTCGCGGCCGTCTGCACGTCGTTGTTCATCACCTGCCGGTACGGCTCGGCGTTGTTGGCCTGCGACATGCCGATCAGGAAGTCCTTGCCGGTTCCGCAGGCGCGGGCCGAGCCGGCGTCGTCAGAGGGTTTCTCGACGGTGCATCCCGCGGTGGTCAGAAGCGCGCCGGTGACCAGCAACGCGAGCACGGTTCGTCTGTGCATGGCAGTGGCTCCTCGGTGTGGGTTCGGTCAGGCGATGCCGTGGCGCAGCTTCTGCAGCGCCGCCGCGAGCACGATCACCAGTCCCTTGATCAGCAGTTGGACGTTGGCGTCGATGTTGTTGAGCGCGAGGATGTTGTTGAGGATGCCGAGCAGCAGCGCGCCGGCGAGGGTGCCGCCCATCGAGCCGGAGCCGCCGGCCAGGCTCGTCCCGCCGATCACCACAGCGGCGATAGCGTCCAACTCGTATCCGGCGCCGTCGTTGGGGCTGCCCTGGTTGAGCTGTCCCGCGTGGATCACGCCGGCCACCGCCGCGAGGAGGCCGGCGACAGCGAACACGGCGACCTTGATCCGCGTGACGGGGACACCCGAGAGCCGGGCCGCCTTCTCGTTGCCGCCGATCGCGTAGACGTGCCGGGCGAACGCGGTCGTCCGCAGCACCACGATCGCGGCGATCCCGATCAGGACGAACAGGACCGCCGGCACCGGGAGCACGCCGTTGAGGGAGCCGTTGAGCAGTTCGAAGGCCGGCGGGGCTTCGTGTGCTCCGTCGCCGTAGGCGATCGGGATCCCCAGGCCACCCGACCAGATCCGGGCGATGCCCCGCGCGACCTGGAGGCCGGCGAGGGTGACGATGAACGACTGGATGCCGAGTCGGGCGACGGCGTACCCCTGCACGGCGCCGAAGAGCGCACCGATCACGAGCACCACGGCCACCGCCGGCACGATGCCGAACCCCGAGTCGACAAGGAGGGTGGCGGTGCCGACGGCCGACAGACCGAGGATGGCGCCGACCGACAGGTCGATGCCTCCCAGCAGGATGACGAACGTCATGCCGATCGCGATGATGCCGATCTCCGACACCGCGCGGACGATATTGCCGAGGTTCCCGGCGGTGAGGAAGAGGATTTCGCCGTCGCGTCGCGGTGAGGCGAGGATCGCGACGACGAAGACCACGAGCAACGCGAAGAGACTCTGCACCGCGAAGAGCCGGTCGACGAGTTCGCGGCGGCTGCGCGGCCGGCGCAGCCAGCGGGCGGCGGTGCCTCGCAACCCGACCGTGCCGGCGGCGGGCGGCACCTCGGTCACGGCGGGCTCCGGCGGCGGTACGCGGACGTCGGTCATCGTTCGTCCCTTCCGGCAGTCGCGCCGCCCATCGCCGCCGCGAGAATGTCCTCGCCGGTGCAGCCGTCGGTGGGGAGGTCGGCCACCACGCGACCGCCACGCAGCACCACCACGCGGTCGCAGACACCGAGCAGTTCGGGCAGCTCCGACGAGGCGAGCAGGATGCCCATGCCCTCGCCGGCGAGCCGGCGCAGCAGTCGGTAGATCTCGGCCTTCGCACCGATGTCGACGCCGCGGGTCGGCTCGTCCAGCAGCAGCAGCCGGGGCTCGGCGAGCAGTTGCCGGGCGAAGACGACCTTCTGCTGGTTGCCGCCGGAGAGCGCGCCGACGGGCGCGGCCGCCGACGACGTCTTGATGGCCAGTTCGGTGATCGTCCGCTGGACCACGGAGCGCTCCCGTTTGCGGCTGACGAATCCGGCGGTCGTCACGTTTGCCAGGGCGGTCAGCATGATGCTGCGACCGACCGGATGTTCGAGGACGAGTGCGGCGCGGCGACGGTCCTCGGGCACGAAGCCGACGCCCGCGCGCAGCGCCGCGCGCGGGTGCCTCGGCGCGTACCGGCTGCCGTTCAACCGGATCGCGCCGCTGCGCCGGCCACGCGGACCGGCACCGAAGAGGGTTTCCAGCAGTTCGGTGCGGCCGGCTCCCATCAGGCCCGCCAGGCCCACGATCTCGCCGGCCCGTACGGTGAGGCTGATGCCGTCCGGCTCGCAGCGGCCGGGCCGGGGCGCCCGGGGCCGCACGGCCAGGTCGGTGACGTCGAGCAGTGGTTCGCGCACGGTCCCGCGCGGGCTGTCCGCGTCTCTCGGCGCGGGCGCGAACAGCGAGGTGGCCCGTTCGCCCACCATCATCGCGATGATCCGCCGCCGGTCCATCCGCCCGGCGGGCACGACACCGGCGACCGAACCGTTGCGCAGCACCGTCGCACGGTCGGCGACGACCTCGATCTCCTCCATCCTGTGCGAGATGTAGACGACGCCGACTCCCCGTCGGCGCAGGCCGTCGATGGTGGCGAAGAGCCGCCGCACCTCACCGTCGGCGAGCGCGGCCGTCGGCTCGTCCATGACGAGCACGCGGGCGTCCAGCGCGAGCGCCTTGGCGATCTCGACGAGCTGCTGCTCCCCCACGCGCAACGACCCGACGGGCCGCCGCGGGTCGATGTCGGCCCCGAGCCGGTCCAGGTGCTCCCGCGCGGTACGGACGGCCGCCCGCCGGTCGACTGTGCGCAGCCGCGTCCGGGGTTCCCGTCCGAGCACCAGGTTGTCGGCCACCGACAGGGCGGGCACCAGGTCGAGTTCCTGGTGGATGGTCGCGATGCCGGCGGCCTGGGCGGCGGCGGGACCGGCGAACCGTACCGGCGTCCCGTCGACAGCGATCTCACCGTCGTAGTCGGTGATGACGCCGGAGAGAATGTTGATCAAGGTGGACTTGCCCGCGCCGTTCTCCCCCAGCAACGCGTGCACCTCGCCGGCGCGCACGTCGAAGGTGACGCCGTCCAGGGCCGTCACACCGCCGAACCTCTTCGCCACGCCGGTCATGGCGACCACCACCGGCCCGCTCGTGTCCGCCTCCGCGCGCGGCGGGTCGCCGGTGTCCACGGCTGTCACGGGACCGCGTTCATCGCGGCGTGCGCGGCGTCGGCGAACGCCACGTCCCGCCGGACACCGCTCGCGACCAGCCGCCAGGTGCCCCCCGGATACTGTCCCGGCCCCCAGGACAGGCCACCCGCACGCCACAACGGCTGCCAGGCGGCCATCGCGTGGCCGGCGTCGTACCAGGTGTTGTCGCCGCGCCAGGCCGACCCCCACCTGTGCACCGCTACCACCGAGAGCCCGGCACCGGTGGACATCGTCCACCGGGGCATTCCGGTGACGTCACCTGTCGGTCGTGCCTCCACCGCCGGATCCCCGACCGTCGGGGACGCGCCGTCGACGTTGAACGCCACCTCCCACACCGCCGCCGTCGGCCACCCGTTGACCGACCAGGTGATGTCGCTCTGCAACCCGGGGCCGGACCATCGGGGCGCCACAGTGAGCAGCCAGTCGGCGGTGACCGGCTCGTCGCCGAACGGAATGCCGACAAGGTTGATCCGGGAGCCGTCGGCCGACACGTCGACCCGGGCCGGTGCGCCGGCCCGGTCGGTCACGTCGAACCGACCCACAGCGAGGTACGGGCCCGTGCCCCGGTGCGACGAGTCCAGCGCGGGCCGGTAGTTGCCCGCTCCGGCCGGGTCCACCGCCAGTTCGGCGATCCGGGCGTTGGGCCAGGTCCGCACGTCGGCGCGGAGGAACCCGGTGGCCACCGTGTACCCGCGCGCCACCACCTGAGTCGGCCAGGTCAGCGGCGCCAGCCAGAGCCCGCCCTGCCCCCAGCCGGCGTGGCTGAGATACCAGGTCGAGCCGTCCACCACGACCTCGGCGGCGTGCGCGTCCAGGACCGCCACCTTCTCCGCGCCGTCGAACCGCAGCGGGTCGCGGCTGCGGTAGACGGCCGTCCGCCGGTACGCGGCGCCGTAGTCCGTGCCGTCACAGCAGACGAACAGATACCACCAGTCCCCCCGGCGCACCACGAACGGCGACTCCGTCTGCCCACCCGCCTGACCTGTGTACGGCGACGTGTAGGCGACCGCGCGGGCGCTCCAGGACCGCAGGTCGGTGCTGGTCCGGTACGCCACGACGTGGTTGCCGCCGGACGGGCTCGACGTGGCCGTGTAGTACATGACCCAGCGGTCACCGACCCTTGTCACCATCGGGTCGCGGCCCTCCCACCCGTCAGTGAACAGCGGGTTGGCCGAGCTGCGGGTCCAGGTGAACAGGTCGGTCGAGGTGGCCAGGTGCATGCGGTAGCGCGTGTAGTCCGGACTACCGGCCGCGTAGAACATGTAGTAGACGCCGTCGTGGTGCACGACGTGCGGGGCCCAGATCCACTGCTCCCCCGCGCCCGGGTCGGCGATCAGCGCCACCGGCCGCTTCGTCCACGGACCGGTCGGGCTCGGCGCCGTCGCGTGCCCGAAGACCTTCTCGTCCTGGGGCGCTCCGGATTCGGCGTGGGTGATGCCGAACAGGTGCCACACGCCGGTCTGCTGGTGCCGCACCAACGTGTGGTCGTTGTAGTACCAGGTCGTCGACTCGCCCACGCTCGGGTCGTAGACGCGTGTCGACGCGCCCCGGGTCGGGGTCTCGCCAACAGTCTCGTACGGCGTCGTGGTGACCGCCGCGAGCGAGCCGACACGGCGCAGCGTCACAGTGTCGATCCCCGCGAAGAAACCTGTCGATGGCGCGGACCTGCCGGTGACAGTGACAGTGAGGCGGTGCGTGCCGCTCGCCAGCGACGCCGAGCCCAGAGGCACCGCGCCGGTGCGCTGCACGGTGCCTGCGTACCCGTCGAAGAGCTGACCGACAGCCACTCCGTCGACGGCGAAACGCAGCGTGCCGTAGTCGCCGGCCCGGGTGAGCACCGCGCCGAGGTCGTACTGCCCGGCGGGCACCGACGGCAGGGTGAGCGTCACCGAGTCCCCGGCGCGGGCAGCCCGGAACCACAGCTGCCCTCCGCCGGACCAGCTCACCCCGCAACAGTCGGCCTGCGCCCCGACCGGCGCGGTGGCGTTGACGACAGCCAGCGACTCGGCCTCGAACCGCACCGGGTCGTCAGCCAGGGCCGAGGCCGCCGCCGGGACCGCCGTCAGGGCGGATGCCGCCGATACGGCAGCCAGGACGGGCACAGCCGGGGCGGCTGCCAGGACAGCTCCGAGCAGGAGCGCTGCGGTGACACGTCGGGCGCGCATCACGACACGCTCGGGCGGGGCAGGTCGACGCCGGGGGCGAACTGGTCGTGCCAGCGGTTGGCGGCCCCGAGCCCGCCGCCGGTGGAGAGCGAGACGTACACGTCGGCAGTGAGCCCGCGGGTGAACCGCACCACGTCGGCCCGGCCATCGCCGTTGAAGTCCCCGACCCCCGGCAGGTCGTCACCGAGGGCGAAGCTGTCGTGCCACTTCCAGGCGTCCTGCACGAAGCGGGTGCCGTCGGAGAGCGACACGAACACGTCGCCCGCCGTACCCCGCGTGAACGTCAGGATGTCGTCGCGACCGTCACCGTCGAAGCGACACGAACACGTCGCCCGCCGTACCCCGCGTGAACGTCAGGATGTCGTCGCGACCGTCACCGTCGACGTCGCCGACCGCCGGGAACTCGTCGCCGAGGGCGAAGTGGTCGTGCCACTTGACGCCGGGTCCGAAGCCGGAGCCGGTGGACAGCGCCACGTAGACGTCGGCGGCGGCGCCACGGGTGAAGGTGATGATGTCGGTACGCCCGTCGCCGTTGACGTCGCCGACCGCAGGGATCTCGGTGCCGACGGCAAAGAAGTCGTGCCACTTGACCCCGGCGGCGAATCCGGTGCCGGTGGAGAGCCCGACGTAGACGTCGGCGTTGTCGCCCCGGGTGAAGGTGATGATGTCCGCACGGCCGTCGCCGTTGACGTCGCCGGTGAGAGGGATCTCCGCGTCCACCGCGAAGAAGTCGTTCCAGGGTCGGCTGTCCGGCACGAAACGGGTGCCGTCGGAGAGCGAGGTGAGCACGTCGGCCGTGGCGCCGCGCGTGAAGTCGATCGCGTCGTCGCGTCGGTCGCCGTTGGCGTCGCTGGTGTTGCGGCTCCGGGTGGTGGCCGACACCTCGGCCGAGGGCGCGGCGACGTTGCCCGACCCGTCGACCGCCACGATCCGGTAGTAGCGGGTCTGGCCGGCCGGCAGCGGCCCGTGCCGGAACGCCGTGGCACGGGTCGTGCCGACCAGGTTGGCGGCGGTGATCGTCACGCCCGGGTTCCGGGACGCGTAGACCCGGTAGGAGACGATCCCTACGTCGTCGGCGGAGTGCGACCAGGTCAGGCCGAGGGCGTGCACGCGTCCGCCGGCCAGGGTGAGACCGGCGACCGTTGCCGGGGCGGTGGTGTCGGCGAACGACGGCACCATGCTGTCGGCCTGGTACCGGACGGCGGTCCACGCCGGCGCGCCTGCGGCCGGGGTGAGCTGGACGGTGACCGTCGACCGGCCCGCCGTCAGGGCCGCGGGCAGGACGAAGTCGTCGGCCAGCCAGCGTTGCCGGTCGTTGCCCAGGGGTTGGAGCCACACCCCGGCCGGTACGCCGTCCACCGACACGGCCGCCTGCTGGTAGCCGCCGGACTGGTCGCTGTGGCGGCGCAGCCGTACCCCCTGGTTTGTCGGGTCGACGGCCAGCCGGAAGCGGACGGGTGCGGTCGTGGCGCGGACCTGGGCGGTCTGCGGGACGTTGTCGTCGTCGCCTTCGAAGCTGGCGGTGAGCGCGGTCTGGGTCGCCGACGAGTCGGTGTACGCGTGGGCGGCGCGGCTGGCGGCGTCGCCGGTGACGACGGTGTCGGTCCGGCGTGTGGTCACGGTGCGCTGGGTGTAGAGGAACGCGGTCGAGGCGTACTCGGCCGGCATGTCGTTGGCCGGCCCGTGCTCGATGCCGAAGCGCAGCGCGGTGCCGTACGCCACCGCGTCGCCGATCATCAGCCGGTAGGCGGCGTCGCACTCGTCGGCGCATCCGCCGCCGCGGACCAGGTGCGCGGTGTTGCCGGTGAAGACGCCGCTGTACTCGCCGCGGTTGAAGTACCACCCCGACTCGTAGAAGTCCTCGGTGCCGGTGCCGTGGATCTGCGGCGTCGGCGAGCCGTCCACGTACACCCGCTCGTCGCCTTCGAGGTAGTTGCGGGTGTTCCCGCCGATGATGTGGCCGCGCATGGTCTGCGAGACACCCACGAACCGGCCCCGGCCGGACTGGTCGGCCACGATCCAGTCGTTGCCGCCGACCGTCTCCGCGCGCCGCGACTGGGTGGTGAAGTAGCCCGCGCTGCCGTCGGCGGCGAGCCGAGACGTCCACTCGGTGCCGGGCGCCGACGTCACCTCCACCTCGATTCCGCTCACGGTGGTGCCTGTCGTGTTGACGAGCGTCAGGGCGGCGGAGGAGCGGAAGGGCATGGGCCACCAGGCGCTGTACCAGCCGCCGGGTGCCGAATCCATGGCGAACATGAGCGACCGCACGGTGCGCTCGCCCAGCCCACCCCCGAAGAACTCCCCGACCGGGCTGTCCACGGTGGTCCGCCCGTCGAACGCCATCCGCAGCCGCAGGCCGGCGAGCGTCGGTGCGCCGGCTGCCGCATCGGGTACGCGCAGCCGCAGCGCGGTGATCGCCCGTGGACCGGTCAGGCCGGCCAACGACACCTGGCCCTGTGCCGGCGCGGTGACTGTGGCGCGACTTGTGGAGGCGCCGGCTTGCGCGGGCTTCGGGTCACGGGCGCCGGCGGCGCGCAGCAGGGTGACCACGTCGGAGGCCGGGTCAGCCGGATCGAAGCGGGTCACGCCCTCGGCGTCGGCGAAGGTGCGGTAGGTGACGTGGTGAAAGAGCGGGTTGTTCTGGGTGGTGATCCGCATGGAGTCGCGGTAGGGCATCGGCACCTTGATCGTGACGCCGCCGGAGGTCTGGTCGGCGTTGCTGACAAGTGGTGCGACGAAGGGACTGCCGAGTCGCCCGTCCACCAGGGCCTGAAGGTCGGCCTGGACGACCACCACGCCGTCGAGTTCGATGCGGATCCAGCCGGTGGCGCGGACGTCGCCTTCGTCGCGGGTGAACCAGATCGACTGCACCTCGCCGGGTCCGCGCGCCTCGGCGATCACGCATCCGCCGCTCTGGCGCAGGCATGACCAGGTGCCGACGAAGCCGTCGTCGTTGGAGCCGTCGCGGCCGAAGCTGGAGAACTGATGGGTACGGGTGCCCGCGGCCAGCTCGGGCAGGCGGTCGAGCCGCCGGTAGGTGTCCCATCCGGTCGGTCCCTTGTCGTCGGCGACGGCGAACGCGGAGGCGTCGACAACACTTGGCGCGGGAACGGCAAGCGTGGCGGCGGAGGCCGTCGCCGGCGGGATCGCGGTGAGCACGGCGACGGCGGCGCCCAGCCAGCGGGTGACACGGAGCCTCATCGGTGTCCCTTCCCGAGCGACCGAGAGCGGTGGGAAATCGATTGCTGGCGAGTTAACTGCTCGACTTCCACGGTTGTCAATACCTTGCGGGGGCTTTCCCTCCGGGGCAAGAAATCTTCATCGCCCGGCGATCATGAGCCGGCAGCGGCAGGGCTGGCCGAGCCCGGACTGAAGAAGTTTTTCGGCGGACAGGACCGCCTCGGCAGGTATTGACAGACGCCGAAGCCTGCGGTTTCACTTCTCCTCAGCGCCACCGTCTCGCCGCTCGGGACGCGACACGCCCCTCTCCGACGCGACTGCCAGGCCCGCCCATCGGCGACACCGGCCCACGACGCGCCGCACACCGCTGCGACCGCCCACCCCGATAGGAGTCGCCCCATGTCCAGACTCCCGACAAGCGCCGCCCGGCGCGTCCTCGTCGCACTGCTCACCCTGGCCGGGGTCAGCCTGACCGCCGTAGTGAGCACGCCCTCTCCCGCGCTCGCCGCACCGAACTTCAAGGCGCCGTTCCCCTGCGGACAGCGGTGGACCTACGACCACCACAGCGCCGAGGTACGGCAGGCGCTGGACTTCGTACGCGCCGACGGCGGCACCACCGGTGGCACGCCCCAGGTGGCATCGGCCGCCGGCGTCGCCCGCCGCTACTCGCAGCCCAGCGGAGCCGGCAACTACATCGTCATCGACCACGGTGGCGGCTGGACCACCTACTACTTCCACCTCAGCGCCTACTCGGTGCCCGACGGCGCCTACGTGCAGCAGGGCCAGCAGATCGGCATCACCGGTAGTACCGGCAACTCCTCCGGGCCGCATGTGCACTACGAGCAGCTCTACAACGGGGTCGGCCAGACGATCGTCATCAACGGGGTGTCCCTCGCGCCGTATCCCGGCCAGTACAACCAGAAGTACCTGGTCAGCGACAACTGCGGAACGTCGCCACCGGCCGCCGCGCGGTATTTTGGTGGGTCACCCACCGACTTCACCGGCGACGGCCGCGACGACGTCATCGCGTTCACCCACAGCCCCCTCGCCGACGCCTACGTCGCCACCTCCACCGGCACCAGCTTCACCGGCACCACCATCAAATGGCACGACTGGTTCGCCCTCACCGGCGAAACACCGCTG